>CAYYJE010000028.1:5073-9563 GCA_964472165.1 uncultured Prolixibacteraceae bacterium
AATGACGGACGGTTAGACCTGAACGGGGTGACCATGAATGTGCTTGACGGAGAATTAAAACTGGCTGGCTCTTACGAAAATTCTCCGCAGAAAACTCCTCTGATCGATATGAATGTGGAAATGATAGGCTTTGATATTCCCTCAGCTTTTCAATCGATGGATCTGGTGCGGAAATACCTCCCTATCGCGGCACAGAGCAAGGGTAAATTCAGCACGAGCCTTAAACTGAATGGCAGGCTGAATGAAACCATGGATTTGATGATGGGCAGTCTGAATGGAACCGGATTGATTAACTCGCAAAACTTACAGGTGATCAATTCGCCTGTGTTCAACAAGGTCAAGAGTGTGTTGAAAGACGAGCGGCTGAGGGATTTGAAAATTGATGATTTTGTGGCCAGTTTCACCATCGAAAACGGGAATCTTTTACTGAAACCTTTCAAGACCCGGATTTCAGGACAGGAAGCTACCTTCTCCGGGAAACTCAATGCCGATAACCTGATTGATATGCAGATCGGTTTTATCGTACAGCGGGATGCCCTGAGCCAGAATATTGAAAACACACTGGGTGTACTTCCCGGACAAAAGAACATTCAGCTGATCCCAGTGGATGTTTACATCAAAGGCCCTGTCAACAATCCCGAGGTAAAAATTGACCTGTCGGAAGCTAAAAAGATGATTCGGAAAGAGGTAGGGAATGCCACCCGGGATGAGATCAAGGAGTCGATCAACAAAATAGGGGATGGACTGAAGAAACTTTTTAAATAAGCTGCATCTCCTGATTAACCGGAGAAGGATCAGCCCCTGGCCTCTGCTTTGATTTTAGGGATGAATCTCCGGATCCCGATATTCATCACGGCAAAGAAAATGGACATCAAGGGGCTGATCAGGTTAAAGAAGCAATACGGCAGGTAATCGACGGTTGCCACACCCAGCACTCTCGATTGGGTGGCACCGCAGGTATTCCACGGAATAAGTACTGAAGTCATCGTTCCCGAATCTTCCAGTGTACGGCTTAAAACCTCCGGTTTCAAGCCCATTTCCTCATAGGTTTTGCGGTACATCCTTCCGGGAATCACGATCGAAATATACTGATCGGAGGCAGTCGTGTTGAAAAAAATACAGGATACCACCGTAGAAGTCACCAATGAACCGGTACTGGTGGCATACCGGATAATGGGGCGTGTGATCCTTCTCAGAAAACCTGCAGCTTCCATGGCTCCGCCAAAAACCATGGCCGAGAGGATCAGCCAGATGGTATCGAGCATTCCGCGCATACCGGAAGTACTCAGGAGCTCATTCACACCAGCATCGGAGGTAGTGAGCCTCACAACACCAAACATGGATTGCATGGTCACCCTATAACACGACTTCAGGTAATTGTCAGATCCTTCGGCTAATGAAGTGATAATGTGAGGCTGAAAAATCACAGCAAAAAGTGCCCCGGCGAGGGTACCCGCCAGCAGAGCTGGCAGTGGTGGAACCTTGAGGAGGATGATGGTAAGTAAAAACAGGGGCACCAGAAAAAGCCAAAGATTGATATTGAAGGTTTCGTGGATGATCTCTTCGACCTGCCTGACACTGACCGAAGCAGTTGAATAATCATAATTGAACCCCAGAATAAGGAATATGACCAGGGAAAGAATCATGGAGGGAGTGGTTGTGTAGGCCATGTAGCGCACGTGGGTAAACACGTCGGTCCCGGCCATGGCGGGGGCCAGGTTTGTGGTATCGCTAAGTGGTGACATTTTATCCCCGAAATAAGCCCCGCTGATTATCGCACCGGCAGCTACCGCCTCATTGACGCCGAGGGCTTTGCCAATGCCAAGCATTGCCACACCGATGGTGGCCACCGTCGACCATGAACTCCCTGTCGCTACGCTTACCACCGCTCCTACGATGACTGCAGTAAAAAGGAAAAAACGGGGGGAGATGATCTCCAAACCGTAATAGATCATGGCGGGAACGACTCCGCTGATCATCCAGGTTCCGGCAAGACTGCCGATAACCAGAAGGATCAGGATGGATGGCATTGCAGATCCGATGGTGCCCACCATTTTCTTTAACAACTTTTTATACGGCACCCCGGAAAAGAAGGCCAGCAGGGATGCCACGGCCGCACCCAGAACCAAAGCCATCTGGTTTGAGCCGGATAAAGTATCCTCAAAAAGGAAAACATTGGCAGAAAGCAAGCCGATCAACAAGATCAGGGGCAACAATGCCACAATCAAACTGATTTCCCTGGCTGGTTTTTCCTTTTTCATTTCTGCATCCTGCAAGATTTTTCAAACTAACACAAATAAAACGAGAAATTCATCGCATCGTGGCACAAAAAGTGGAGGATCGGAACGATTAAAAAGCATGGGATAATTATTTGTTCGTATTTTCGTTTCTTTAAGATAAAAGAGAAGCATGCAATATTTTTACAGCATATTGACGGGCCTGGTCTGGCTGTTTTTCCTGCAACCGGATAACGCTGGAGGCCAGGAAGAACCCGGAGGATTATATCTCACAGGAAAGGTGACCACAGAGCAGGGGAGTGTGAATGGTGCAGTCATCCGGATGACCCGGAACGGACAACCCATGAAGGATTACCAGGTACTACCTGATGGAAAATTTGATCTGCGTTTTGAATTCAACAACGATTATGTGCTGATTTTCAGCAGGGCTGACAATTTTCCACAAAAATTAGTGATTTCCACCTCGGTGCCGGCTGCTGTTCTCCGTGTGGATCGTAAATTTCCCCCTTTCCCCGTCAACATCAACCTCTTCACAGAAATCAAGGGCATTGACAGGACTTTCTCCGAAAATGCCATCATGAAAATTTTCTATTCACCTGCCGTGGATAATTTCATTCCCGAGGTTTATTACAACAATCCCCAGATCAAAAAGCTGATTGACCAGGCCATCTGGCAATCCCAGAATGTAAGCCGGGAATCGGACCTGCTGAAAAGACTGACGGCAGCCGAACTTGCTGAGCTGAAAAAAGATTATGACGAACTGCTTAAAAAGGCAGGCGGTGAATTCGACAATGGGAAATATTTTGAGGCCCTCAACGACTACAAATCGGCAAGCCGGATTTTCCCCGCGGAGCAGTTTCCGAAGGACAGGATTGCCGAGATCAACGATCTGATCGCGGTGCTGGGGCTTCAGGCCGGATTTGACAGTTTGCAGGCAGAGAATTACAATCGATTCATCCGGCAAGGAGATCAGCAGTTTGCCGCACAGGCCTATCCCGGTGCCAGGGATAACTATTCCCAGGCGCTGTTGGTTCGTATGGGTGACGCCTATGCCACGGGGAGAATTGCAGAAATTGACCGGATCCTGGCAGACCTGCAGAAACAGCAGCAATATGCAGGCATTATCGCGAAGGCCGACAAAGCCTTCAATGATAAATTATGGGACCAGGCAAAGGCCGGGTACCAGGAAGCCGGCAAGGTGAAACCTGAAGAGTCTTATCCCAAAACCCAGCTTGCCCTGATCGATAAGGAATTGGAAAACCTTGCCAGGAATACGGAAAGAGAATCCAATTTCAGGGCTGCCCTTCTCAACGGCGACGCCGCCTACGCGAAACAATCCTATGCCAAAGCTGTTGCATTTTATGAAACCGCACTGACGTACAAACCAGGAGATGCGGAAGTATTGGCCAAACTTGCCAAAATAGAACAGGAACAAAAGCAAATTGCCAACAAGTTGTTTTATGACGAGACCATAGTGAATGCCGACAAAGCCTTCAACAAAAAAGAATACCCGAAAGCACGCGAATTGTATACAACAGCCTTGACGGCATGGCCTGAACAGAGTTATCCCCAAAAACAGATTGACGCCATTGATGCGTTCCTTCAAAAGGCGGGAATTTATAATCAGCTGATTGCCGATGGGGACGAAGCCTTTGGAAGAAGGGATTATGGGGTCGCCAGGGGTAAATATGCGGACGCCCTTGGGGTGAAACCGGAGGAGGCTTATCCTGCCGGCAGGATCCGGGAAATTGACGACATTCTGGCACGGGAAGCGAAAGCAGAACAGGCCAGACTCCTGGCAGAAAGGGAGAATGCGGAAAAGGCCCGTATGCAGGGAGAGATGGAACAACGTAATCTGGCCTACAAAAAACTGGTTGATGAAGCCGACCGGTTGGTTGAGCAGAATGCACTGATTGAAGCTGTAGGAAAATTCAGGGCGGCTCTGGAAGTCAAACCAGGGGAATCGTACCCTTTACAGCGGATCGAAGAGATCAGGGGCATCATCACACGTCAGGCAGAAGCCCAAAAAGCCTATGAAGCTGCAGTCGCCAAAGGTGACGAGGAATTCGGGAAACAGCAGTTTGCTTCAGCCCGGAGTTCCTACCAGCAGGCCCTGACGGCCAAAAAAGAGGAGCCTTATCCTGCGGAGATGATAGCCCGTATCGATTCCATTGATTCCGAACTGGCGCGGGTGGCAGCGGAAAAGCAGGCACAGGAACTGGCAGCCCTTCAGGCGGCAGAAGCCGAGAAAGC
>CAYYJE010000028.1:9663-13808 GCA_964472165.1 uncultured Prolixibacteraceae bacterium
CTGGAAGCCGAACGGCTTGCTGTCATCGACAGCCTTTCCAGGGTACGCCAAAAAGAGGAAAAATACCGGTCACTCCTTCTGGCTGCCGATGCCTCTTTCAGAACCAGCCTATGGACCCCTGCACGGGAAGGATATTCCCAGGCCCTGGAGATTAAACCCGGTGAAAACTATCCCACGGAACAAATCAGGAAAATCGACGAAATTCTCCTCAGAATGGAGCAACGTGCCGCCACTACTCCCGTAATCGCTGAAATAAAGGAAACTGCCCCGGCCACGCCCGTTTCCAAACCGGCAGCCAATGAATCGGACATCCTTTATAACGACATCATTGCTACGGCTGACGAAGCATTCACCAAAAAAGAATACAATGTATCGAGGGCGTGGTATTATCAGGCACTTGCGCTCAAGCCCAATGAACCCTACCCTGCCGGCCGGATAGAAGAGATCAGACAGATTTTGCAGTCGTTGCTGCTCACTGAGTCTGACCGGGAATTTCAGCAATATATCGACAAGGGGGATGAAGCATTCCGGAATAATGAGCTGGCGGTTGCCCGCTCCTGGTACAACCGGTCACTTAACATCAAGCCGAACGACAGCTATCCGAAATCCCAGATCAGTGAAATTCAGATAAAAATCGCTGCACAAATGGAGGGGAATAAGGACAAGGTCCTCAAAGAATACATCAGTCAGGGAGATAAAGCTTTTGCGGATAAGAACTACAACATTGCCAGGGTATGGTACCAACGGGCAATACAATTAAAACCCGGTGACTCCCTTTCGCGGGAAAAACTGGATCAGGTGGCCAAAGCCCTGTCCGGAACGGAATAGAATTTTAAAAAATGGGGTCACCATTTGAAATAATGGAGGAAAATGAGTTTTAAGGTACTGTATAAAAATGCATATTTGCAGAAAGAAACACTAAAAACGCGATTATGGGAAAAGTATTGGTTATCGGAGCCGGAGGGGTTGGCACCGTAGTAGTCCACAAAATGGCGGCTCTTCCGTCAGTTTTTACGGAAATCATGCTGGCCAGCCGCACCAAGTCAAAATGCGATGCCATTGCCCGCAAGATTGGGGGGAACCGCATTAAAACAGCGAAAGTGGATGCGGACAATGTGCCCCAGTTGGTGGCCCTGATCCGCACCTTCAAACCCGACCTGGTTGTTAACGTAGCCCTGCCTTACCAGGATCTCACCATCATGGATGCCTGTCTCGAAACCGAAACCAGCTATCTCGACACTGCCAATTATGAACCGAGGGATGAAGCCAAATTTGAGTACAAATGGCAATGGGCATACCAGGAGAGATTCCGTGAAGCCGGTATCACCGCGATTTTAGGGTGCGGATTTGATCCCGGGGTCACCAGTGTTTTCACAGCCTACGCGGCCAAACACCACTTCGACGAATTACACTACCTCGACATTGTCGATTGCAATGCGGGTGACCATGGAAAAGCGTTTGCCACCAACTTCAATCCCGAGATCAACATTCGCGAAGTCACCCAGAAAGGGAAATATTATGAAAATGGGAAATGGATTGAGACTGAACCTCATGAGATCCACAAGCCCCTCAACTATCCGGAAATCGGACCAAAGGAATCATACCTGATATATCACGAAGAACTGGAATCGCTGGTGAAGAACTTTCCCACACTGAAGAGGGCCCGTTTCTGGATGACTTTCGGCCAGGAATATCTGACCCACCTTCGGGTTATTCAAAATATTGGCATGGCCGGAATTGAACCTGTGATGTATGAAGGTCATGAAATTATTCCCATCCAGTTTTTAAAAGCCGTGCTTCCAAACCCCGGTGACCTTGGTGAAAACTACAAGGGATGGACCTCCATCGGCTGCCGCATCAGGGGAATTAAGGATGGCAGGGAAAAGAGCTATTACATCTACAACAACTGCAGTCACGAAGCAGCGTATGCGGAAACCGGAACCCAGGCTGTCAGCTATACCACCGGAGTTCCGGCAATGATCGGCGCCATGATGTACCTTCAGGGACTCTGGAAAAAATCCGGTGTCTTTAACGTGGAAGAGTTCGATCCCGATCCCTTTATGGCTGCACTGAACCAGCACGGACTCCCCTGGCATGAGCTTCACGGCACCGACCTGGAACTTTAACAGGGTGAAGAAAGACCAGGAAAGGAAAAGAAGATGAGCATTGAAAGAGCTAAAGTGGATGAAATCATTACCTTTGGTTGCATAAACTGAACGGAAATGATACTTACCATTTCACTTTTGCTCTTTTACTTTCTGACTCCCGTACTGATTATCTACCTCACTCACATCAACAAAACCATCAACAAGGTGGGATCCATTGCCATTGCCTATCTTTTGGGGATTGTGGTGGGCAATATCAGGATTCTTCCCCGGGGAACCGATGCCTACCGGGCAAACCTACCGGCGCCCGATGGGTCCCTTTTCCTGCCTGCCGACCAGGTCAGGGCAATGGCAGAGGCAGGGGTAATTACTTCCAACGACCTGATGGTCAACCAGATGGCTTCCATGCAAAGTTTTACCTCCAACATAGTAATTCTCATTGCCATTCCCCTGCTGCTTTTTTCGCTCGACCTGCGAAGATGGCTTCGTCTGGCCCCGGAAGCCCTTAAATCCCTGATTCTTGGGGTTACCTCCCTGATCATCGTCATTTTTGCCGGCTATCTGTGGCTGGGTGACAGCATCCCGGAGGGATGGAAGGTGGGTGGAATGCTCGTGGGAGTTTACACCGGGGGAACGCCCAACCTGGTGGCCATCGCCACAGCACTGAAAGTTTCCCCTACCGTATTCATACTTACCAATACCTACGACATGGTGCTGAGCGCCTTTGTCCTGGTTTTCCTCATGACCGCAGCACAGCGGATCTTCAATCTTTTCCTGGTTCACTTTTCCGACACCAGAAAGCACAAAGCCGTTTGCAAGGTGATCAAGGAAACCGAAGGGGTTGACAATTACCTGGGCATGCTCTCCTGGAAGTCTTTCAGGGAACTGCTTGTCGCTGTGGGAATCTCACTGCTCATCGTGGCTGCCAGTTATGGTGCAGGCTTGCTGGTGTCCAAAGAGATTCAGACCACTGTCATCATCCTCACACTTACCACCCTGGGATTGCTGGCATCGCTGGTGAAGAGAATCAACACCATTGAGCACACCTTTCAGCTTGGAATGTACTTTATCATTGTCTTCTCGCTGGTCATCGCATCAATGGCCGATCTCAGGGCTATGTTCAGTATTGAATTCCTGAACCTCTTCCTTTTCGTCGCGGTGGCTGTTTTCGGCTCGATTATCATCCATGTGGGGCTGTCAAAGATATTTAAGGCTGACACCGACACCACCATCATCACCATTACCGCCCTGACCTTTTCTCCTCCCTTTATTCCGGCAGTCGCAGCTTCGATCCGGAACAAAGAGATTATCCTGACAGGTATTGCGAACGGATTGATCGGCTATGCCATCGGAAATTACCTGGGGGTAACCATTGCTTACATCCTCAAGGGTTTCTGACCATCACAAAAACCGGGGAGCATGTGCCTACCCGGGGTTCAGTGGTCAAAAAAGAATCGTGGCATTTTGCTCCCGCAGAGATACTTATCCGGTAACCGAGGCAGGCAGTCCCTTTACCAGTACCGGCTTTTTTTCATGGACTTTTGGAAGAAACATATCGCCGGGAGTTAAACCACACTCATCGATCATTTGCAGGGCATACTCCAGTTGTCCAAGATCGGCGGCCCCATTGTTCGTGCCGAACGAAAATTTCAGTCCAGCTGCTTTTGCCTTGCGGATGAAGGCAGCAGACGGAACTTTGTATCGGGCATTAATTTCAAGCACCACATTGTTTTCTTTCAAAACGCGGATTACCCGGTCAATCCGTTCAGGCGTCCACAACTGGTCGTATTCAGGCTGCAAAGAGGCCGGCAGCATTGTCGGATTTACATAAATGTCAACGGGCTCCTGTGAAATAATGGCTTCGATCTTGCCCACCAGCTGGTCCATAAACTGCTGTTTGTCGTCCACCCATACCTCTTCCGGAATCCATATCCGGTTTCTCCGTCCTTTGTAGTCGGTAAAAGTAAGCGCATCGGTAAAAACGTAGTCAAATTTCGCGATGGCTTCGGGGGAAAAGAGCGTAATCCATTCCCTCCCTTC
>CAYYJE010000028.1:13908-24359 GCA_964472165.1 uncultured Prolixibacteraceae bacterium
GATTTCATTTTCACCTTTCCGGAAATGTGATGAATGGCAAAAGTCCCTGAGGAGAATACCCTTCCGCTGGTGGCGGGACTCCGCCATGGCCCGGCAGGCTGGATATACTCCATGACCCTGATACCATTGACGTAAGTCTCCGCAAGATTCCCCGAAACTTTGACCGTCAGGGTAAACCACTCACCATCCCCTGCCATGGGGAAATAGAGATGCCGGATTCCGGTGAGGCTCCCTGTCTTCATGGCATATGCAGCTTCCCCGTCAGTACGGTTGGTATTGGCCACCACCACGCCGTAACCCCATGGCGTCGTTAGGTCAAAAGGAGCAGGCTGGTGAAAGAGGATCTCTGCAAAAGTGCCGGGTTCCGTCATTAACTCCGCTTCCATGACAAAATCCTTGTATTCCTTTCCTCCTTCAAAAACCAGGTACCCCGGCGCACCGGAACTAACCAGAACCCCCTTTTCCCAGGTGAACGTGGAGGGACTCTCTGCAGCACTCCAGTTACCTTCTTTGTCCAACAGGGATATCCATTTACCCTGCTGTGGCTGACATGATCCCAGAAACAAAAAGGTTACGACTACCAGGATCGGCAAAATACTGATTTTCATTTATTTAAGCTATTAAAATTAAAACAGGATACTTCCTGAAACAGAAGTGATGCCCACATATTCATTCAACATGACCGATGCACGAAATTTGCATGGGCATCTCAAATGAGCAGTGATTTCAATTCCGAAAAATAGACAAAATCAGTGAGAATGTGTTTCCTTGACCGCAGGCTTTCCTTTGGCTGATTCCAGAATCTTTGTGTATTCCTCAACGGCGATCTCTTTGGCTTCATATCCTTCCTTTTCAATGGCTTTGACCAGCTTTTCAGAAGAACTTTTCCCTGTGGCATAGACCACTTTTACCGTATTGGATACATGGTCTACCTTAAGGTCTTTCACCCCCTTCTCGAAACGAAGCATTTCAAACACTTTGCTTTCACACGCCGCACAGTGCATATTGCTCTTAAAATAAACCGTTTCGCTGTTTTTCTTCTGGGCGCTGCACTGTATTCCCATGAAAAGGAAGGCCATTAAAGCAGCCAATAAAGTTATCTTTTTCATATCACTCAAAATTTAATGTATATCTGATTCCTGCGTATAATTTTCTCCCCATGACGGGTCCCCATATGTTGGTGGCATCAAATCCCGGACCAAAGGGATTGGAAGCCCCTAAGACCGGATGATCCTGGGTGAACCCGGTAAGGTTCTCCCCGCCGGCATAAATGCTCCAATGCCTGAAATAGCGGGTAACTTGTGCGTTCATGATTGTATAGGAGGGGAATTCTCCGGGCAATCCGGCATATACGGAACTGGTTCCTGCATCCGCGACGGAGGGAAGACGCCCTCCCCCATTGAACTGAAGGGTGTAGTCAAACATCCATTTCTTCAGATTTGTGGTGTAATTCATGGTAAAAAGCCCTTTATACCTGCTGGTATAAGGCTTTTCCAGCAACCTGCCCCCTATGGTCTGTTTGACCTCATTCTGTCTCCAGGCCACCGTCACATCCAGGTTCCGGACTACCGGATACCGGACATCCACCTGGAAACTGTTGGCATAAGATGCGCCGTCAAGAGGTTTCAAAAGAATTGAATTGTTGGACGACTCCCTGTCAACAACGAGCTGTTTTTCAAAATCGGTCCTGTAAAATTCAGTAGTGATGGTAAGGTCGCGGTCTGCCACCCTGTATTTCTGAATCAGGCTGATTCCGTAATTCCAGGCTTCCTCCCACACTGCATCGTCGAATACCAGACTTCTGGAGTTGCTGAACAGATGGCTGTTTTCAGCCAGCACATTGGCTGTCCGGTAACCTTTGCCTGCACTTCCCCTGAAGGTCAGCCGGGGATCGGGCTGATAACGGATGTGAGCACGGGGTGTCACAAAGGTACCGAAAAGATTGTGATTGTCACCCCTGATTCCGGCCATGGCAGTCAGCTTATCCGATGGTTTAAAGGTGTATTCCGCGAAAATTCCGGGAACCGACTCGTGCCGCTCCCGCGCTGAGAGGTTATACACTTCGTCAAACGCATCATAAAAGTAACTTACCCCGGTGTTGACGATATGTTTTGCCGCTTCATCCAGGTCTTGTGTAAATACAAGATTCAGGTAAGCCCTGTTTTCACCGGCATCATAATCAGTGAGTCCGTAGGAGGAACCCAGGTCGTGTTTTACGAAGGATGACAACAGCGCCAACGCAGTGTGCTGGGATGGCCAAACATATCCTGCCTTGAAAACGGCCTCCCCGAGAGTGTTTTGAATTCCTATCCGGTAAAGTCCATCCCCCGGTTCAGGTTGCTCCTTTTTGATTCCGGTCTGTCCTCCGAAACGCTCATCGTTCAGATACCGGAACGATCCATGAAGCATCAAACCCTTGTGGTCATTGTATTTCCAGGTATTGTACACGTGCATTTGCCGGGTCAGCGGATGATCCAGGAATCCGTCGTGGTTATGGTCGATCCGTGATGAAAAATCTTCGGCATGGACAAATATTCCGGTAGTAACCATGTCCTTGTATAACCTGAAGTTCCGGTTCCCGTTGAATTCCAGTTTTCCTTCACTGCTTCCAAAAAGATTCAGGTGCATCCGCTCATCACTGTCCGGCTTCTTAAAAGCCACATTGATCTGACCGGTAATGGATTCGTACCCATTGACAACAGAAGCAGCCCCCTTCGAAACCTGGATCGATTCCATCCAGGGACCGGGGATATAGGTAAGACCGAAACCCGTAGCCAGTCCACGGAAATTTGAAATGTTCTCGGTCTGCAGTTGGGAATAGATCCCGTCAAGTCCGAGCAGCCTGATCTGTTTGGCACCGGAAACGGCATCGTTGTAACTCACATCAACCGAAGGATTGGTTTCGAAACTTTCTGCCAGATTACAGCAGGCAGCCTTGTGCAGTTCCGCCCCGCCGATCCTTTCGGTATGAATAGGGTCAATCGTGGAGAGATAGGTTCCCCGGTCCTTCTCCACGACGGTAACTTCACCAATCTCCAGGTTGGGTTTGAGGATAACTTCCACAGGAGTCTGGTCATGGATGTGGAGCGACTGGGTTTCATATCCCACAAAACTAAAAACAAGCACATGCTGGCCTTTGCCCTGCCTGATGGAAAATGAGCCATCCCCGTTGGTGACAGTCCCCTTTTGCGTATTTTCCCAGTAAATATTTACCCCTGGCAAGGTCTGGACATTTCCGTTATCCAGGCCCGATACCACACCGGTAATTTCCTGGGAAAAGGAAATCAACGGCATCAGGATACTCAATAGAATTATTTTTGATCTCATTGACAATGATTTAAGAATTTCAGACTAAAAAAAGAAATGGCTTAAATCAGATGAGATCAGGAATTTTGGGTTGACAAATGAAATGAATAAGTCCGGATTTTTCCGGTATACGGGGAAGGTCATCCCTGAAAACTACCGGCAGGATAGGTTCGTACGGATCCGGCAGGAAAGGTTCATACATCAGGAAGAATTCCTGTGGGGAAAGTTGTTCCTGGCTGATTCCTGACTTTTCATCCGTAAAATGGGATTTCAGCTTGAAGAATTTCACCTGAGGGGATTCGCACCCGCAATCCTTCTGATGTGGTTCACCGGGCGCTGTAAGATCCGCGTTGCAGGCATGGTTGAGATCCCCGGAATGATGCTCAAAAAGATGCCTGTGAGAAGCCAGCAATGACTCACACCCTTCAGGGACGACGTATAAACCCACCGAACTCTTCCCGGTACAATGGCAATAGGAATGATAAACCAACACCCCTGTCACCGAAAAGAGAAACGGCAGCAGAATGCAAAATGCAGTTATCTTACGCCACAGCTTCATATTGCAAAAATACGGGTAGCGCGTTAAAGATATTGTTAATGAAAAGTTAAACAGCAAAACCGGCCTTCTAAAGCCCCAGCACATCAAGCCCCTGGTTAAAGACGATGTCCCTGGGAATACCTGCCGATGAAATCCGGTCGAGATCTTGCTGAAGATCTTCGGAAATGAGGCCCTTCTCTTTGATCAGAGAAGCAGCTTTTTCATAATCGCCATCTCCCTGTATCCGGAGAACCATTTCAGAAAGGGAAACCATCGCTGCCTTCATCTTTTCATAGTCTACCCGGTACTTCCCCGAGACAGGATCTTTTTCAAAGGCTCCCTGTTCCTGAAAATAACTGAATCTGATCATGTTGGCTTTGCCATGAGCGGATGCTGCCCCAAACCGGACTGACCGGAAAATCCCGGCCATAAAAGTCACATAATTGTCCATCATATCCTTACCGGGGAATTCACCCATCTCGTTCAACCGATGTACACACCAAAGACCCAGGATGTCGGCTTTGCTCTCTTCGAGAGAGGTATAGGCATCCTTTAATGCAAGCCTGACAGTGGTTGAGTTGTCAGTTGTGGCAGAAGGTCCCAGTCCGTGGGCAACCTCATGAAACATGGTATTTTCGAAAAAAGCATCGAAACGGACATGATTCAGTTGAGTACTGTCAATCAACAATTCTGCAATCGGCATCAGAATCTTGTCAAATTTCGCCTGCATGGAATTTTTGAGTTGCAACTTACGGCTTCCTTTGGCTGCCTGTACCTTTTCATCGTTCGGGAGGTTGATCGCAATGGTTTTGCTGCCGGCATTGCAGTCGCCTGCATAGTAAAGGGCATCGTATACGTTCATGTCAGAGTCCCCCCCCGGAGTTTCACTTTTATATTCTGCGGCCACTGGCAGGTCCTGCTGAAGTTTTGGAAGCAGCGCCGTATATTTTTCAAGCTTCTTACTCCATTCCAGGTCTTTAAGGAGTATGAAAGCCTCATGTGCGGCTTTGTACCCGAAAAGTTGGTCTTCGTAATTTTCAATTGGCCCCACGATAAACTCAATGTTGTTGGATTTCATATCCATCCACAACATGTCGCTTTCGAAGTACTCATCAGTAAGCAATGCTTCAGCCCTTGCCAATAGGTATTTCTGTAGCCCGGGGTCTTCGGCGAGTGCAGCAGCCTCACGGATCAAACCTGCCGCTTTTTCCGTCTCTTCCCTGAAGGCTTCATGGTAAGGAACAGCAATCAGTTTTCCTTCGCCATCCCTGCGGATAACCGTATAAAGCGAACTCTTGGAAGGCTCGTCCCACGCATCAAACTCCTCCCTGGTCATATCCTGAGGGTAAAAACCTGCTCCTGAAGGTTTCGGCCCGTAGAAAGGGATAAACGGCTCATTGTTGTTGAGCCTTTCCCAAGGGCCGTAATTGATCTCCACAAATTTCCGGAGATCGGGTTGGGTAATCCCCTCGAAAAGCTGATTCTTGTCCCCGAAAGCTTCTTTCCAGAAAATTTCCTCTATCAGACCGGCTGCTTCAAAAAGCAGGGGGAGCATTTGCCGTTCACGGGCAGTAAGTGAGGACAACGGGGCGGTAAGTGTAAACGGTGCAAACTCACCTGCCTTTTGGGTAACCATCTGCATATCAATGCCCGATTCATTCATTTTTGCCGGATTTTTTGGGTTACAGGATACGCACCAAACTGCAACCAGGATAAACACCAGATTCTTCTTCATTTTTTTTATTCAAAACTACAAATTGGAAAAGGAACTGACAACCCCCGGGAGTAAAAAAGAGAAGCACCGCTCCGGAAAACCGGAGCGGTGCTTCTCTTTTTGGGATAAAAACGGATTATTTCATGTGTTTAAATTATAACGTTCATATGGAAAACGACTGGAAACACATGTAATGCCCATGTGGTTAAACATTCCGGTTGGTGTATAATCGTGAATGGTCATTTCACCTGGTTACAAGCTTCAATCAGTTTCTTGGCATTCTGGTTTTCCGGATCCAGTTTGATGGCCAGATCAAGTACTTCCAGCGCTTTCTTAAATTCAGCCTTGGCTTTGTCCACTGCTGTCTTATAAGCATCTTCATCGGTTTTCAGAGTTCCTTCAGTGACCTTTTTGTTGGCTGCGTTCAGGACATCCACACCGTCTTTATACAGGGCATTGCCTTCACCCACATAGGCATTGGCAAGCGCACCGGTGATCTTCTTGTTGGCAGGAAATTTCTCAGCGCCCATCACCAGTGTTTGCTTATAGCCTTCCTCATTGTTCATCTTTTTCTGGGCCATCGCCTTGTTCAAAAGCGCATCTTCTGCTTTGAAACCTGCCAGGTAGGCAAGATCGAAATATTTGACAGCTTTCTCATACTGTTCCAGCCTGAAAGCGGTGATGGCAGCATTCAGCAAAAGAGCGCCGGGCTTTTCTTCCGACAATTCCAACCCCTTTTCATAACTTGCCAGGGCATTGGGATAGTCTTTCATCTTGTTGTATACCCCGCCTTTGTATTCGTAGCATTTCGCCACATTGGCACCTGCTTCGATGGCTTTGTCAAAATAACTCAGGGCTGCTTCGTTTTTTTCTGCCTGCATGGCCGCAAATCCAATGTTGAAATTGATGGCTTTGTCAACCTGTACATCACCCAGATTGGCCATGGCCTTGTCATACAGTTCGAAAGCCTCGGCAAACTTGTTCGCTTTCAACGCTTCATTGGCTTTGTTGAGCATTTCAGCGGCATCCTGGGCAAATGCCGCAAATCCGAGAAAAACAGCAATCACTAATAAAATACGCCTTTTCATCCTTTAAATAGTTTAAATTATTATTCGTTTTGTATTCATTGAAGACCTGTTACGATAAGGTGGTCAAAAATAAGCATATTGAAATGAATTTTCCAAACTTTTACTTTCAAGAAATCAAATTTTCCAGCAACAGGTCTATGAAAACAAAATAAATGCCAAAACGGCTGTTGGGGGGAGGCAAATTTAAAAAACATAAAAAATAGTTTTCCCAGAGCATTTTCATGGATTGTAGAGGTCAGGATTCCAGAAGTTTACAATCGCCCGGACCATTTCAACCGCAGCAGAAGCTGAGGGGTGGCCAGGATCAAGGGAAAGGCAGCGGTTGTAACAATTCAAAGCATTTCCCCACTTTTCCTTTTTTTGTTCCAGCATCCCATTCAGGTACCACCATGAGGCCAGATTTTCCAAACCGGATTGTTTTAACATCCTTTCTGCTTCAGCCAGATGGTTTTCCTGAAGCAGTTTTCCCGTCTCTTTCAGCTGCAGGTGATGCGGCATAGCCCCCGTATAACTCTGCAACAACAGGGATGCAAGCTGTCCGGAGACCTGATTCACCAGATCCGGTGCCTGATTCATGGCGTGATGCAACTCCATGGGACCATTGCAGAGCGAAAAAACACCTGCATAGCTGCCGGTTGCTCCGCTTTCGTAAGACCCTGCGACCGCAGAAACCGGTTTACCGGCTATTGCTGCTCTCCGGGCAAGGGCTTCAGGCGCTTTACTGCAAAGACTCTGGCTGTCAATACGCCCTTCACCTGTAATAATCCAATCGGCCCATCCAATATGTTCATCCATTTTCAGCTGATCGAAAATAAAATCTGCTCCCGCTTCAATCCGTGCGCCCACCAGCGCCACCAAACCGGTTGCCACTCCCCCGGCAGCTCCTGCTCCGGGCATATTTCTGACAGGTTTGCCGGAAATGATTTCGAGTACCGAAATCCAGTTCTCCAGTCCGGATTCTATTTCATCCACCATACCTGGGCCGGCTCCTTTTTGAGGTCCGAAGACAGCGGCCGCCCCATTCTTCCCAAGCAACGGGTTGTCCACATCGGTGAGCACCACAATTTCAGCATCTGCCGGCCATGAACCGGGTGACTCTATATATTTCACACTTTTCAGTGACGGCACTCCTCCCTTCAGGGAGTGATACCCTTCGTCAAGAAACCGGAATCCCAGGGCTTCCAGCATTCCTGACCCCCCATCCAAGGTAGCACTGCCTCCAGCCCCCAGGAGTATCTTCCGGCATCCCCTCTCCAGCGCAGATTGAATAAGCTGTCCGGTGCCATATGAGGTACTGTTGAAAGGATTCCGTTCATTCTCTGAAATCAGTTTCAACCCCGAGGCGGAAGCCATCTCAATAATGGCAGTCCGCCCGGCAATTCCGTATTCGGCAGAGATTATTCTCCCCAGCGGATCTGCAACCTTTTCAGTAAAAATCCTGGCGCCTAAGGCTTCGGCCAGCACTTTCCCTGTAAAATCACCTCCATCTGCCACCGGAAGCTTCCGCAAGTTGAAAACCGGCGATACGATACGGAAACCTTTTGCTACAGCTTCAGCAAAGGCTGATGCATCAAGACTTCCTTTCATGGAATTGGGAGCAATCAGAATATTCATTCGCAAGGATATTTAGTACGCAGAATCAGTTTTCACCCCGTGAAACCGAGGTAATCCCCTTCATGTTTTTGAGTTTATGAATCAGGAAATCGAGATGTTCCACACTGTGAACCCAGATTTTCAGTACCCCCCTGAATTCCCCCCTGTTCGATTCCACATTAATTGACCGCATCTGCACCCCGAAATCTTTGGCAATTACATGCGAAATTTCGGATACAATACCCAGGGAATCGATTCCGGAAATGAACAGGTTGGTCAGAAAAGATCCTTTTCCGGATGTTTGTCTCCAGCGGGCTTTCACCAGACGGTAGGGAAAACGCTCAATCATTTGCGGAGCGTTGGGACATCCCACACGGTGAATCTTGATTCCATCGTGAATCGTCACAAAGCCGAAGATCTCATCCCCCATGACCGGATTGCAGCAGGGTGCCAGCTTATAGTTGACATCCCGGATGTTGCTGTCAATGATCATAAAATCATCGCCACCGTCCGTAGGAAGCTCTTTCACGACTTCAGCCGGCAGGAGTTCTTCAAGTTGTGACCTTACCGATAGCTTTTCCTCCTCTTTAACCAGTGACTTGACATGCAAGGTGTCAATCTTGCCTGTAGAAATATTGAAATAGAGATCTGTGGCCAGCTTAAGGTTATAGTGTTTCAGCAATTTCCGGATTACATCGTCAGTAAGCTCGATTTTCCAGTTTTTAAATTTCCGCAGGAGAATCTCCTTGCCGTTTGCAGCTTCCCGTTTCCGTGCCTCATTCAGGGAAGCTTTGATCCGGTTTTTGGCTTTCGAGGTGACAACGATCTCCAGCCAGTCAATTTTAGGATGCTGGTTGTTGCTGGATTCAACGGAGACAGTATCCCCATTCTTTAACTTGTGGCGCAAAGTCACTTTCCGGTCATTTACCTTTCCCCCCACACACTTGTCACCCAGATCGGAATGGATATCGTAGGCAAAGTCGAGGATGGTGGATCCTTTGGGCAGTTTTTTCAGATCGCCTTTTGGAGTAAATACATAAATTTCATCGCTGTACACATTTTTCCGGAATTCATCGATGAAGTCTACCACATTAACCTCCGGATTTTCAAGAATATCCCTGATACCTGACAGCCATTGGTCAAAATCCCTGTTCTCCTTTCCCCCTTTGTATTTCCAGTGGGCTGCCACTCCCTTTTCAGCCATTTCATCCATCCTTCTGGTGCGGATCTGCACTTCGATCCACTTCTTGTGAGGTCCCATCACGGTTGCATGGAGGGACTCATATCCCGTCGACTTCGGAATGGTGATCCAATCCCGCATGCGTTCGGGATTTGCCTGGTATTCATCGGTCACAACCGAATAAACTGTCCAGCAATCCGCCTTTTCATTGGCTGGTTCCGAATCCAGGATCACCCGGATGGCAAACAGGTCGTACACCTCGTCGAAGGCTACCTTTTGACGCTGCATTTTGTTATGAATGGAGTAAACCGATTTGGTCCGGGCTTTCATTTCAAAACGGAATCCACGGCTGCGCAACTTTTCCTCAATGGGTTTCACAAACTCAGCGGTAAACTTCGACCGTTCGGTTTCGGTCTCCCGGAGACGGTTGATCACCTCCCGGTAAGCCTCTGGTTTCAGATATTTCAGACACAGGTCCTGCAGCTCTGTGTTTAGTTTGTACAACCCCAGCCGGTGTGCAAAGGGGGCATAGATGTGGTTGGTTTCGTTAGCAATCCGCTGAATGGAAGAGGTGGGATAGCGGTCAAAATTGCGCATTATTTGCATCCTGTCGGCAATCTTCACCAGAATTACCCTCACATCTCCCGCGAGAGCAAGCATGAGCATTCTGAAATTTTCGGGATGAAGCTCCACGGTGTCGGTGCCCAGGGAATTGATCTTGGCCATCCCCTCCAGCATCACACTCACCGTTTCACCAAAGCGGCTCATGATATCCCCGGGTTCCGCCTTCCTCTCCAACCTGTGATACCTCACATTGTGAAGCAGTCCGGCAACCACAGAATCCGTTCCCAGTCCAATCTCCTCCTGGATTATCGAGGCCACCTCAATTGAATGGCAGAGAATCACCTCACCCGACTCAAAACAACGGTCTCCCAGCAACTCCCGCGCATACTCGTAAGCCCGGGTGACCTCTTCCACCCCTTTCTCTTCAAAAACCGCCCTGCATTTTCCGGCAAACTGCCTGAACAACCT
>CAYYJE010000028.1:24459-31181 GCA_964472165.1 uncultured Prolixibacteraceae bacterium
GTGGCATAATCCGACTCCGCAACTGCCACATCCATAATCTTGCTGATGCTGGCTGTAACAAACTGCTCGTGCTCCAACGCCTTTTCAAAAACCAACGTCACATTCTCAAAATCAGTCTCCACCTGGGCGATTGCCTTCAGCACAACCTGACTTCCCCTGTCGTGCACATATTTGAAGAATTTGTTGCCATGGGTCATCTCTTCCTGATACTGGATATACATCCAGTTGGCAAATCCGGGAAAACCCTTTCCCTGAAGCCATGCCGACATCGACAGGTATAGAAATGCCGAATAATATTCTTTATTGATCTGCTCGTTGATCGCTTTTAAAACTTTTTCCTTTAACATTTTTCTTGAATTTAGAATTATGCCCCAAAATTACAAAATCATTTTCAAAAATAAAAGGATTAAACCCTCCGTTTTAATTTTTATTTAGAAAAATTCTTATTTAAAAATCTATACTCTGTCGGCCAAAAAACGATGAATCGCAATTTTCGAAATCCAGTGAAAGAGGATGCTGCCTCCCTCATTTCAAAACAGTATGGAAAGAAAGCGGATTGTTCCATAATTTGTCCTATTTTTGAATAATCAAATCCAAAATAAGTAACCCATGAATCGCAAATGGTTTTTAGCGGGATTAAGCCTGCTGTTTTTCCTGATTATATTTACCGGCTGTGACCTGATTGATGACGATGGAGAAATTCCAAAGACAGAAGACCAGTACCTGATCAGCTATTCGATTGTGGCCCAGTATCCGTTTGACCTGGTGGTAAAGCCGCTTTTTCAGAAGATTGAAACTGAATATCCCGATGCCACCGGGATCAGTCAAAAAGTCAAACACGGAGTCTGGGTTTACCGGGTAAATTACAAAACCAAATACAAAGCGCAGGAGGTAGCTGCTTCGGGATTGGTTTGCATTCCCATGGCAAACGGATCGTTTCCGCTCCTGAGCTTTCAGAATGGCACCAACACCCTGCATGCGAAAGCCCCTTCCAAAAGCCCCACCGATTCGCTCTTTGTGATGATTGAGGCCGTGGCAGCAACCGGTTTTATCGTCGCACTACCCGATTATCTGGGTTTCGGGGCATCCTCCACCATGTTTCATCCATACCTGCACAAGGAATCGACAGTCACGTCAGTGGTTGACTTTTTCAGGGCAATCCGCGAGATGACTGCCAAAATGAAAAGTACCATTCTTACGAAAGACACCTACCTGATGGGGTACTCGCAGGGAGGTTGGGCTACCATGGCGATCAAACAGGAACTTGAGACCAACCTTGCGTCAGAATTTACAGTGAAAGCCACTTCGTGCGGGGCTGGGCCATATGACCTGACCCATGTGAGCAATACCATTTTCAGCAAGCAGGTATACGATATGCCTTATTTTCTGGCATATATCATGAATTCCTACATTCAATCCTCAGAGATCTCACTATCCTATGCCGATATTTTCAATACTCCTTACTCCGGCCAGGGTTATATTTCCGGTTTGTTTGACGGCACACATGATTCAGGGTACATCAACGGAAAACTGAGTACCACCATCAATCAGCTTTTCAAATCAAACTTTCTGGACAGTCTGGCCACTGCGCCCAGGTATAAAACACTCCGGGATGCCCTATCGGACAACAGTATCAAAGCCTGGAAAACCACATCCCCCACTTTGTTGATTCACGGGTTGGGCGACACCTTTGTTCCACCCTCCGTGATGACAAAAATGGCACAGGATTTCATGGCCGCAGGCGTAACCCAGGGGGTCGTTGAAGCGATTCCGGTTCCCGGTCTCGGACACCAGGAAGCCGTAGTCCCATGGGGAGCAAAATCATTGCAATGGATCCTTCAAAAATCGGGGATATAGGGCTATTAAACACCCTTTTCCCCTGTATTGACGGTTCGTCTGACCCGGTACGGCGTTTTTTTCTGCGCTTCGAAATAGGTTCGCATCTGGAATTCCGCAATTATTCCGGTCGTAAGAAACTGTATTCCTGCCACCAACAGTAAAATCCCAAGCAGCAGGATAGGTTTACCCCAGATATCCTGCCCCATTATTTTGAGTACCAGCAGATAGACGTTAATCAGGATTCCGATTGCCAGGGTAAAAAAGCCGATCTGTCCAAAAAAATGGATGGGGCGTTGCATGTATTTTTTAAAAAACCACATCAGCGTGAGATCACTCATCACCCGTGTGGTCCGGCTCAGGTTGTATTTCGACTTTCCAAACTGTCTTGGACGGTGGTTCACATCCACCTGCGTGAACCTGGTAGCCCCCTCAAGGGCAATCAATACCGGGATAAAACGGTGCAGTTCCCCGTAGATGTGAATATGTTTAATGGCTTCCCTTTCGAATAATTTCAGGGTACAACCCAGGTCTTTCATCTGGGTACCTGTGGACTGTCTGATCATATAATTGGCAATTCCCGAGGGGATTTTCCGGAGAAACATGCCGTCCTTGCGATTGGCCCTGACTCCTGCTACCATATCCCATCCTTCGGATTCCGCTTTTTCCAGCATCGCAGGTATGTCGGCCGGGTCGTTTTGCAAATCCCCGTCGATCAGAACAATATATTCTCCTGCGGCTGCATCAATCCCGGCCTGAAGGGCAGAACTCTGGCCATAATTCCGCATCAGCTCCACCATTAGAAACCGGTCATCAGCAATGGCAAGAATCTCAGACCGGGTTCCGTCGGTTGAACCATCGTCCACAAATATCGCCTCATAATCAATGGATTTCAATGCCTCCCTGATTTGATTCGCGAGAAGCCGGATATTGGGTTCTTCGTTGTACACGCAGATGACCACAGATAGTTTTTTCATTTTTAAGGGTTGATTCATTTTCTTTCAAATACTATAAAACTGACGCTGCCGGCAGCAAAGGAAGGGGGCACTACAGAAGGCTGAATTTCCAAATAAACGAAAACCGGAAACTGCTGTATTCCCAATCGCGGAGACCTTGAATGAACTGGAATTCCGCTGCGGTATAATCCCAGTCATACCGCGATTTCGCAGTTACCACCACTGGTTGATCATAGATCGTGACGTCTTTGTACTTTTCGGAATAAGCAAGCATCTTCCCCTCATATCTGCCCGACATATATCCGGAATAACCGGAAAGGGATCCCGAAAGGAGCAGGTGACCATTGGTCCAATCCATTCCGGCGCCATACAACAGGGCATCGTTCTGGGGTGTGGCCTCATCGTTGGTCTGCCAGGAGAAGAATCCCAGATCCACATAGGCCCGGAGCATATTGAACCTCCCCACCCTGAAATCCTTTGAAGAGCTGACATCCACAAAATAACCGGGACTATCGGAAAACCTTGCAGCCTGGAGATTCCCGGATGCGGTTTTGCAAGCCATCCGCAACAAGGTATTGGGGAATGCACGGTCGCGGGCAAGCTGGATGAGTGTGCTGAAGTAAAGATCTCCCTGCCCCAACCCTTTTCCGTCGACATCACGGGAAAACCGGGAATTCCGGATCTCCTCCGTGTAGTTGTAATTTTCCAATACCACACCAAATGCCTCCACTGCAATTTTCCCATCCGCAAAAGGTACCCGCAGGTGAAAGGATATATCTTGAGTCGGGTCACCAGGATGAAAATGACGAGACAGGGAGGTCTTCATTTCTCCGAACTCCTGAATAAGTCCATTCCCGAGCTCAGGTACAGGCAATGCGTTGGGACCCAGATTCCCCGGCGCCACAATCATCCAGTTGCGCCACCCCGGATCCCCGGGATCCCATCCATGCGCGTCGTTCCACCATTGCCACCCTCCATCCTGTGAAGACGCAGAAATACCAACAATCCAAATCATCAAAAAGAGCAGAATTCTTCTCATTCCACGGAATAGCTACCAAATCATAATTAAAGGCACCACAGTACCCTATGCCCGCACGATAGCCCGGACTACAAGCCCAGTTTTGTTCTGATCGGTGCGGGAATCGCATCCTTGTGAACCATAATTGAGGTGGTTTTGTAATTCACGTAAGCCTTGGATGCATAAAAATAGCCATCATGAAGGTTGTAATCACCCCATGAATTTTTCACCTTATAAAATGTTTTACCGGTCTGGTCCCTGGCCAACCCCACGATATGCATACCATGATCGTCGGTGGTCTGTTGGCTGTCAAAACCGACCTGTCTTAATTCCTGGGTAATTTCAAGTTCAGGCCCCGGCTTGGTAATCCTGTAAGTCTCATCTTCCTTTTCCCTGTCCGACAACTTTTCCCAGCGAAGAATCTCCGCATTGGTCATATCTTCCGTTCTTTTAACCGGAACCATGGCAACTCCCCTGTTGCTGGTAAGAAATCCCTTTTCGCTCACATCTGTGGCCCAGGCCACAGTATACCCGTTATGAAGCGAGTAATCAATGATTTCTTCCATCTCTGCCAGCGGAACGTTGTAAACCTTATCCCAGGACCAGTTGTCGGGAACCTCCAGAATGAAAGATGTATAAAAAGGATGGTGGGTAAAAGACGTGATCTCTACATAGTCATCCATGTTGAGTCCGACAACTTCCCTGGCAAAACTTTGTGGAGTGTAATTCTTTCCCTTGTATTCAAAACGTTCGGGAATAGCCCCCAGGTAGGCATTCAGCGTGGAAACAATTGTTTCATGCCACACCGGCGATATTTTGCGGTTTGGATTCTTCACCAAAGCAACCATTTGTTCTTTAAGCAGGGCATCCAGTTCCCCGTGTACATGTTTTTCCTCCCCATAATTGAGCCCTTTAAACACTTCTTCGGGTACGATCCCGTATTGCCTGATCACATTGGACACATCGTGGAATGCACCACCCCCTCCGAAATTGGTATTTCCCTGCATGCGCATGTACTTCCCTGCCTTCTCAGAATAGGCATGATAGACCACGAACATTTCAGAAAGATCAGTTTCCGGTTTCTTTAACCTGAGCATTTCCGATTCAAAAAAGGAGAGACCACTAAAAGACCAGCAGGTTCCTGTCCGGTGTTGATTTTTGACTGAAGAAGCAGGTAATACCAGCTCATCGGTAAATTTAAATCCTTCGGGTTCGGCCTTCACTTCCTGTGAAAAAACGGGTAAAGCTGAGGCTATCATGAAAAAAAGAGCTAACAGGGAGAATTTCCGCATGACAATTCAGGTGTTAAAATTAAATTTCTGCCAAATATAAAAAATTAATAGTACCCCGGAAAAGATATTTCTCACGGTCTGAGAAATCCATTATGGAGCAATAACCGGTGTGAATCGTTAAATATCATTAAGCTGCACCGGCCACATTGCCTTAAAATACTATTTTTGCTTTATGAAAATTCCGAAACTTAAGCGGTATATTTTGGTCGTCATTTTTCAGTTGCTGACAATAACCTCCTTTGCACAACTGAACATCAACCACTACATGCGGGTTGGGCAAACCCGGATTTCTATCGGCAATTATGTGGGGGCAATCGAATATTTCAACATTGTCATTAAATTCAAGCCCCATATGCCTGAACCCTATTTCTTCAGGGGGATTGCCAAACATCAGCTGGAAGATTTTCTGGGGGCAATTCAGGATTACGACATGGCCATCGACATCAAACCTTATTACCCCGACGCATACAGTTACAGGGGTATGGCCTACCATCAGCTGGATAAATTTGACCAGGCCATTGAAGATTACAACAAGGCCCTGGAACTGGATTCCGACAATGAAGGGGTCTTTATCAACCGCGGGATCGCGAAAATTTCAAAAAAGGATGTGGAGGGCGCCATTGAAGATTACAACAAAGCCATCGTGATTAATCCGGCCTCCACTACAGCTTTGATGAACCGGAGTAATGCAAAAATTATTAAAGGAGATACCAGGGGTGCCATCCAGGACTTGAACCAGGTCATTACCATTCGTCCCCATTTCTCGGGGGCATACCTGAACCGGGGACTTGCCCGTTTCGAACTGAACGATTATGCCTCTGCCCTGCGCGATTATGACCAGTGTATCAAATTGGAACCCGGGAATGCGCTTGCGTACAACAACAGGGGTATCATAAAGCACAAGCTGGAAGATTATGCCGGTGCCATCATGGACTACGACATGGCCATAAAACTGGATCCCGGAATGGCCAATGCCTATTTCAACCGTGCCATGGCCCGGGAAATTCTGGGAAGACCCGGATTTGACAACGACTATCAGATTGCCGGAGACCTGAATCCCCGGTATGACCTTTCCAAAATTACCCTTAATGCCGGTCAACTTGCCCAGCAGGCCTCAGGAACCGCAAAACAGGGAGGAACACCGCCTTCCGGCACTTCCGGCCAGGGCAATCCCGCCACTACAACCGACAAACCGGCGGAAGATGCCAAAGAAAAAGAAAAAGCCAGGGAAGAGGAACTCAGACGCCGCAGACGGATGAACCTGATCGTCTCCGACAACAGGAACGTCAAAACTGAAGAGGAGAATCGGTCTGACGATCCTTATGTACAAAACCGGAATATCTCCATCGACCTGCAGCCCCTGTTTGTGATCTCCGCTTTTGCCAGGAATTCCGTCAACTACGAACGGCTCCAATACTACAGCCATGAAATCGAAAAGCTGAACAATGCCAACAATTACAACCCACTGCTGACTTTTACCAACAAACCGAATACCGGATACATGGATCTCTTCCGGAATTATGTACTCTTTTTCAACGAAAAAATAGGGATTGCCCCTATCAGCCACAACTACCTGAACAGAGGAATTTTCCACTGTCTGACAGGAAATTACAACCAATC
>CAYYJE010000029.1:0-31038 GCA_964472165.1 uncultured Prolixibacteraceae bacterium
AGGGTAGGAGACCCCGTTGAATTTGGTGGTATGTCGGCGGTTCCACAATTTCTTCACTTGCACGGCATTTCCCGCCCTGTCGTAGGCCATCAACTCTGAAGGAATCACGGTATACGCCAGGCGGGTACCGGTAAATCCCGCTGTTTTCGATAAACTCCGGAATTCAATGGCCACCTTCTGTGCATTCTCAACCTCGTAAATGGAGTGGGGGATGGTTTCATCCCTGATAAAGGCCTCGTAGGCGGCATCGAATAAAATGATGCTTTTATGTTCAAGGGCATAATCGACCCACTTCTTCAGCTCCTCCCTGGTAGCCACCGCACCGGTCGGATTATTTGGGTAACAGAGGAAGATCAGATCGGGAATTTCTGAGGGCAGCTGCGGAATGAAATTGTTTTCCGCCGAACAGGGAAGGTAAATGATCCCTTCGTAATAGCCGTTTTGTTGGATCTGTCCGGTTTTCCCCGACATGACCGTGGTGTCGGCATATACCGGATAAACAGGGTCGCAAATGGCTATTTTGTTGTCGTTGCCGAAAATTTCCTGGATGTTTCCCGTATCACATTTCGATCCGTCGGAAATAAAAATATCGTCGGGAGAAACGGAAGCCCCCCTGCTTCTGAATGCATGTTCAGCAATGGCCTCTCTGAGAAATCCATATCCCTGTTCGGGCCCGTACCCTTTGAAAGTTGATTTCCGGGACATTTCGTCCACCCCTTCGCGAAATGCTTTGATTACTGCAGGAGTAAGGGGTTGGGTGACATCACCGATTCCCATCCTGATTACTTTTTTGTCGGGATGCGAAGTGACAAACTCATTCACACGACGCCCGATTTCCGGGAAAAGATAGCCTGCCGCCAGCTTCAGGTAATTCTCGTTGATCAATGCCATTACAGAAATTTTACGGTTTCTGCAAAGATATAACAAAATGATCCCGCTCTTTTTCCTTCTCAATTCTTTACTGTTTATTAATATTCTCCTTCATTTACTTTCATCTTGTCGAATTTTAACGGGGTGGTTACTCAATTTTATACCTTTGTCAGTTACAGCGAAATGTGAAAAAGATGACTCAGAAAAAACTGCCTTTCACAAAGGCGGAACTTGAAAAAATCGAGGAGAAATATCCGACTCCCTTTCACGTATATGACGAAAAGGGAATTCGGGAATTTGCCCGTAAATTCCGGGAAGCATTTTCCTGGAATGAAGGTTTTGTGGAATATTATGCCATTAAAGCCGCACCAAATCCCTATCTGATGAAAATACTGAGGCAGGAGGGTTTTGGTATTGATTGCAGTTCGCTGGCTGAACTGGAATTGGCCGACAGTGTTGGGATGCGGGGTGATGAAATTATGTTCACCAGCAATGATACCCCAGCCTGTGAATTTGTCAAAGCCAGGGAGTTGGGTGCAATCATCAACCTGGATGACATTACCCACATTGAGTATCTTGAAAAACATGCTGGTTTGCCGGAAACCCTCTGTTTCAGGTACAATCCGGGAAGTCTCAAGGAGGGAAATCTCATCATCGGCCACCCTGAAGAGGCCAAGTACGGACTTACCCGCGGGCAGATGTTTGAAGCCTACCGGGTTGCCAGGGAAAAGGGAGTGAAGCATTTCGGAATTCATACCATGGTGGCCTCCAATGAGCTGGACCCGGATTATTTTGTGGAGACGGCTGAAATTCTTTTTCATCTGATCCGTGAAATATCCGATAAACTGGGAATACACATTGAATTTGCCAATCTGGGGGGTGGAATCGGTATTCCTTACCGCCCGGATCAGCAGCCGGTTGACCTGGAACGGATGAGCCGTGGTATTCGCAAAGCCTATGATGAAATTATCGTGTCCAACCATTTGAAACCCCTCAGGCTCAATTTCGAATCGGGGAGGGCAGTGACCGGGCCTTTTGGTTTTTTGGTCACACGGGTTTTACATGTCAAAGATACCTACAAACAATTTGCCGGCCTTGATGCCTGTATGGTAAACCTGATGCGGCCGGCATTGTACGGAGCCTATCACCACATCACCGTGATGGGGAAAGAGAATTTCCCCGCCCGCAGAAAATATGACGTCACCGGTTCGCTGTGTGAAAATAACGACAAATTTGCCATTGACAGGGAATTGCCTGAAATTCAGCCCGGTGACCTGGTGGTCATTCACGACACCGGGGCGCATGGCCATGCCATGGGATTTAACTACAATGGCAAATTGAAATCTGCGGAATTGCTGCTGCGTGAGGACCTAAGCGTAGTGGAAATCAGAAGGGCGGAAACCCTTGATGACTACTTTGCGACGCTCGATTTTCAGGGTCTGGCTGCTTTTAAGGTGTAATCGGAAAGATCAAAACAGGCCAGGCTGCCTCTTCAGGGAAGCAGCACACACAGAATGGGATACGCAAAATGAGAATAGGATTTGATGCAAAACGGGCATTTCTGAACAAGGCCGGGTTGGGGAATTATAGCCGGAATACCCTGGCCGGATTGAATAAATACTTTCCGCAAAATCAGTACGTTTTATTTACTCCGGAGGTGCAATCAGGCCTGTTTAAGGAGCATCTCTTTTTTGAGACGGTGGCTCCCGACAATAAGTTGAAGAGGTTGTTCAATTCTTACTGGCGGGCTTTCCTGCTCACGGGAGAAATCAACCGGAATAACCTGGACCTATTCCACGGACTGAGCAACGAACTCCCCGCAGGGATTCACAAAAGCAAAGTTCCGGCGGTGGTGACCATCCATGACCTGATTTTTCTCAATCTTCCCGGATTGTACAGGACGCTCGACAGAAAAATCTACTTCCGCAAGGTTAAATATGCCTGCGAAGCAGCTCAGCGAATCATTGCCACAAGCAAACAAACCCGGAACGATCTGATTTACCACCTGGGTGTCGGTGAAGAGAAAATTGAAGTGATTTACCAGAGTATTTCGGAGCGGTTTTTTATGGGTCACTACATCGAAGAGGTCGATACGGTGTTGAAAAGGTATAAACTCCCCGGGAATTTCATCCTGACTGTGGGCACCATAGAGGAAAGGAAAAACCAGTTGGGTGTATTGCATGCGCTCCATCGTTCAGGGCTCGACATGCCATATGTGATTGTGGGAAAACCCACCCTCTATATGGAGCAGATCATCGGTTATGCAGAAAAGCATCATCTCCGCGACCGGTTGTTTATTCTGACCAATGTTCCCGATTTTGATCTGCCAGCATTGTATCAGAAAGCCAGCTGTATGGTTTATCTTTCACATTATGAAGGATTCGGACTTCCTATCATCGAAGCCATGGCTTGCGGTTGTCCGGTGATTACCTCTTCGGTCTCTTCACTTCCTGAAATTGGGGGTGATGCAGCCCTTTATTGCAATCCCAATGACCAGGAGGCGGTAGAAAGGACGATTCTCAAGGTGGTCGAAAATCCTGCTCTTGCAAGGGATATGTCACAAAAGGGAAAAAAGAGGGCCCGGACATTTCATCCGGAAGGCCGGATCGAGGCGCTGATGGCCTTTTATCAAAATGTGGTGGGGAATGAATGAAGATTTGATCAAGGCACTGGAAGTACTCCGTAACGGAGGTGTAATTCTCTATCCGACCGATACGGTGTGGGGTTTGGGATGCGATGCCACCAACGAAGAGGCGGTGGAGCGGATTTACCGGATCAAGCGGCGGACCGACAAAAAAAGCATGCTGGTCCTGATGGAGAATCCGGCCCTTTTAGAGAGATATGCCGGTGAGGTTCCCGAAGTGGCATACGACCTCGTGGAAATCACGGTCACTCCGCTTACCATCATCTACCCCAAAGGAAAAAACCTGGCGGCGAACCTGCTCGCCGATGATGGAAGTATAGGAATCCGGTTCACCAAAGAATCCTTTTCACGGGAATTGATATACAGGTTTCGTAAACCTTTGGTTTCCACTTCTGCCAATATAAGCGGTCAGCCCGCTCCTGCCGTGTTTGATGAAATTTCTGATGAAATCATTTCAGCGGTTGATTATGCGGTTAACTACCGGAGGGATGATCAAACGCCGTCGCGACCTTCATCCATCATTAAGTTGGGATCGGGAGGAGAAATTGAAATTATCCGTCTATAAAAAAGGTTGTCTGCAAAGACAACCTTTTTTATGGATTCCACTTTTTTACTTCTTCGCAAGCAGATCACGGATCTCGGTGAGAAGCGTTTCTTCTTTTGTAGGAGCAGGAGGAGGAGCAGGAGCCTCAACTTCCTTCTTTTTCAGGGAGTTCAGCGCTTTAATAACCAAAAAGATCACCAGCGCCACAATGATGAAATCAATGAGGGTGTTGATCCATGCCCCGTAGTTGAGGGTTACAGCAGGCACTTCACCGACTGCATCTTTCAACAGAATCTTCAGGTCGGCAAAATTGACCCCACCCAACAATACCCCTATGGGTGGCATGATGATGTCGTTGACAAAGGAAGTAACGATTTTCCCGAAGGCACCGCCGATGACCACTGCAACCGCCAAATCAACCACATTGCCTTTCATGGCAAATTCCTTGAATTCTTTTAACATTCCCATAAAGTTTGTTTTTAAGTTATTGTTTGAATTGAATTTTAAATTAATGCTAAACTAATTGTTTTTTTGGATTGTTAAACGATTGTGTCCAATAAATTAAACCCGGGAGGGTTAAACTCTCTTAAAGGCAAATTGTCACAAAAATTTATTTTTCTTTGCTGATTCATTTTCCATAAAGATGAGCTCATTTAATACTGTCAGCCAATGAATTTTTACCATGTGCTTCCCCTTCAAATCAGATTTAATGACATCGACCTGGCCCAGCATGTCAATAATTCTGTTTATCAGGAATATTTCGATCTTGGACGGTTAAGCTATTTTGAAGCGGTGATGGGGACAACCCTTGCTTTCGATGGATTGTCGATGGTAATAGCCAGTTTTAGGGTCGATTTCTTTTTACCGGTATTTCTGTCCGACAAAATATTTGTCCGGACCAAGGTCGTTTCCACTGGCAATAAAAGTCTTGAAATGGTTCAGCAGATTGTGGGTGAAGGCGATTCAGCTCCCCGGGCAGAAGCAACGACGATCATGGTTTGTTACAACTATGGAACACAGGCATCTGAAGTGCTTCCTGAAGCATGGAAAAGTGCTTTCTCTCTTTTTGAACACCATGAGATAGTCTCCAGATAAGGCGTCAGAGGTCAAGAAGCCCCTCTGCTATCGAAAGTGTGAGTTGTTTTTGCAGGGCGTCGGCGTGAATGAACAATTCCTGATGATAGGGTACCAACCTCTCCCCTGAGGGAGTTTTTACGGTAAAAACCAGGTTGCCTGAATAATTATCTTCACCGGTAATGGTCCCGATGAATACAGATTCCGGACTTATGATGTCGTAGCCTACCCATCCCGGAGAAGTATCCTGCCCCTCAGGTTGAATGATCTGGTCAGGGGTAAGGTAAACCTCACTGCCGCATAGTTTTTTGGCTGCAATGTCGTCATCAATCCAATCCAGATCGACAAGTGCAGTTCCCTGGGCGATGATCCGGATTCCATCAGGTTGAACAAACCAAGGCACTGGCAATCCGTCATTCTCAACCAGCACATATTTGGCCTGTTCCAGCGAGGCTTCCATTTCCCCTTCGAAATGAAGTACAATCCTTCCGCTGATCCCGTGAGGTTTCAGGAAGGTTCCTATTTTGATGCAGTTTTCAGGATTTAACAGGTCCATTGTTATTGTTTATAACGGTCAGATTTTTGAAGAGAAAGAGAATGCCACCCCTGTATGGAGTGGCATTCCCGGAAATGTAACAAAATTTTTCTGAATTCAGGCATGCACTTTTCCCGTTGGCTCTGCCGCAGGGAGTAAAGATTATGCTTCCGTGGTTTCGGTGGGAGCATCTTCCGCGGGGGCTTCCCCTTCAGCTTCGGGGGTTGCCTGGGCTTCAGCGGCTTTGGCGGAAGCTTCACGGGCCAGTTCTGCCTTGCGGGCAGCCAGGGCTGCAGCACGCTCACTATTTACCTTCGCTTCGGCTTCCAGAAGTGCGTTGCGGCTTTTATCCGCATCTTTCATCAGGTTATCTTTCTTTGCCTGAACCTTGGCTTCCTTTTCTGTCAGCCAGGCCTGAAACCGTTTTTCTGCTTCTTCCTCATTGAAAGAACCTTTCTTTACACCACCATTCAGATGTTTTTTATAGAGCACACCTTTGTACGACAAAATTGCACGTACAGTGTCGGTCGGTTGTGCGCCTTTTTCAAGCCAATCAACGGCTTTGTCAAATTCGAGATCTATGGTAGCAGGATTTGTGTTGGGATTGTATGAACCAATCCTTTCAATATACCTGCCATCTCGTGGCGCCCTGCTATTTGCTACCACAATGTGGTAGAAAGCAAATCTTTTGCGGCCATGCCGCGCGAGTCTAATTTTAACTGCCATAATTTTCTCTGTTCTTTTCGAAAAATGTGGCGCAAAGATAATCGTTTTCTTCTTTACAAAATCCTGATATGGCGGATTTATGCCCCCTTCAACAGGAAAATTCTCCTGTTTTACTTTATTTTGCACTTTTTTAAAACCAAAACGCAACCTTTCTGCGTTATATATATCATTAAGTATGCCTTCAGAAGGCTTGATTCATTAACTTTAATTTATTGATATGAGAAGTTCGTTAAGTATAAAAATTCTGTGGTTGTTGATTACCAGTCTGTTTTTTGTTTCCTGTTTCAAAGATGAGGTAGACTATGTGGGTTACGGCGATGCCTATGTCATTGTCGAGAAATCGGGAGAAAATGTGGTTAAGGGACTGGGATTGCATGCCTTCTCTTACTCCGATTTTTCAGCAGTAAAAGTAGCTTTACCCGGCAGTTCTGCGGACACTATTCAGATGACCTCTTACCTGGGGTACAAACAGGATTATTTCTGGGAGACCCCGGATGAAGAGTTTGGAACAACAACACCGCCGGCAGGTGACTATGTCTTCAGTGCTGTTTTTGCAGATGGCCATAAACTTGTTTTCTCCAATAAACTCACCAGTGCTACCATTCTGCCCCCTCTGATTAAAATGGCGGAGTATGTAGTCTCGGGAGAAAAAGTGGATACCGAGTGGGAAATTGTCAGCAATGCTGATATTTACAACGTCAAGCTGATCAATGATGAAGAGAAAGTAATTTATGTTTCCCCTGAATTAAATGCATTTGCGACCAACTGGTCATTTGGAAAAAATACGAACGGATGGCAGACAAACGTATACCCTGTAACCGGACAAATCCTGAAAGTTGTCGTCACCGCTTATCTGGTGGAAGATGGCAACTCGATGGGCAGGTTGCAGGCCATATCCCGTTCGGAAAGCCAGATTGTCTGGGGCAATTAATCCCTTCAATCCGCCGAGGTATCAGTGGGTCACTGAATTATCCTTCCCGGGTTTTTTTTGACAAAATCATTCCAGTTGTGATAGGCTTTCTTCCCTGTCATCTTTGACTGCTGGAGAAAATGGCAGATTGCCACTGCTACTGCATCTGTGGCATCCAGCTCTTTGGGAAGGTCAGTCAGGTGAAAAACATTCTGCAGGAAATAGGCAACCTGCTCTTTGCTGGCTCTTCCCATACCCGTAATGGACTGTTTGACCAGCAATGGAGCATATTCAAAGACCGGGATCGAATGGAAGAGGCCTGCGGCCATGATCACCCCCTGGGCTCTGCCAAGTTTCAGCATGGATTGGACATTTTTGCCATAAAAGGGAGCTTCCAGCGCCATGATATCCGGCTGGAATTCTTTAATCAGCGACAACGCCCTCTCATGAAGATATTTGAGCCGTTGGTAGTGGTCGTCAAATTTTCCCGGACGCATGACGCCCAATTGCAGAATAGCCGGTTTTTTCGCCGTTACCTCTACCAGTCCGTATCCGGTTACATTGGTGCCAGGGTCAATTCCGAGAATCCGGTATGAATCTTTTTGTGTCATCTGTGTAATTGCTGGACCAGGATTCCTGAGACAATAAGCACCAACCCGATCAGTGTGGTGCCATGGATCTCTTCACCCAGTACGTTGGAAATGATGAGGAGAGAAATAAAAGGAGTTACAAATACCAGGCTTCCTGTTACCGCGTTGTTGGAGCTGAGTTGCATGGCCTTCATCCAGATAAGGTAGGTGATTCCCACCTCAAAAAGGCCGGTATAGAGAGCAGCAAGCAGTGGTTTCCCTGACGGAAAGCTGAAATCCGAAAACAGAGCCAGGAACCCCAGCAGGTATAAAAATCCGAATAAAAAACTCATAAAGAGTTTGACGGCCTCCGGCCGGTGATCCTTCACGTTGAGAATCCAGTACAAAGCCCAGAAAAACGAACTCCCCAATGCCAGTAAAACCCCTGTCAGACTGGTATTCTTAAATCCGTCAAATCCACCCTGCGAGGAGAGTACCACGATCCCCGCAAAGCTGATGCCCATAGCGGCAAACTGCTTTACAGTGATCTTCTGTTTCAACAGCGGAACCGACAACAGGGCAAGTGTGAACGGCCAAATCATGTTGAGGGGTTGCGCCAGTTGGGCCGGTAACAACGAATAGGCCTTAAACAAGATCAGGTAATAGGCAAAGGGGTTCATCGCGCCTGCCAAAGCCGACCAGCACATTTCTCTGCCCGTCATCCGGAATAGCTGACTGAACTGACCGTTGACAATCAGATACACCAGGAAAAAGAGGAGCGAGACCCCGGATGCGATGAAGATAAGTTGTCCGGGCTCCATTCCTCGAAGCGCAAGCTTAAAAGCTGTGGCCACTGTCGACCAGATCAGCACTGCTGCAAAAGCATACCCCAGGCTTTTTTTTGGATTTTTCCCCATCGGTTTTACAGGCTATAAGGTATCCTTTGGGTCAGAAATCTGAGGTTCCTGGCTGGCAGGATCTCCGGTAAGTTCCCGGTACCGTTGTCTGGCTGCGGCTACGTAAATGCTTCCCGGATAACTGAAGAGGATCTTCTTATAGGCCTCTGCAGCCTTTGCCTTGTCGTTCAACCGGAATTGCCTGATGTCTCCCAACAGAAACAGTGCATCGTCGGCCAGCAGACCTTCAGGGAATTCTGTCTCAATTCTTTCGAGAAGGGTAACTGCTTCACTGAAATTGCGGGTTCTTTCACCGATTCTGGCCTTTCGGAAAAGGATGTCGTCCACAAGTTCATGGTAGGGAAAACTGACTTCCAGCGTGTCGAGCAGGGATAGCGCCTCCCTTTCCTTGTTTCTGAAAAAGAGCAGGTCTGCCCGGGCAAAATAGTTCAACGGAACCTCTGTGGTATCCAGGTTGGAATTATTCCCTATAAAGAGGGCCAGTTCCATGGCATCGTTTGCGGTCAGCTTCGATGTACTGGCCTTGAGGACATCCAGTTGCGCCTTGGCCCAGCTGAAATTCCCCATAAAATAACCCAGTTTGGCTTTTTTGAATTTAACCTCATCGCTGAAGCTGCTGTTCCGGTTTGCATCAATGACCTGCGCATACAAAAGCATAGCCTCCCACGGGTCACCGGAATACACATACACATCGGCGAGCTCAGTTTTTAATTCGCCCGACAGGTCAGGCCTTAGGAGCGGAATCCGCAGTCCTCGTCCGAGAATGGCGATGGCACTGTCAGGCTGATCCATGTAAAAAGCCATCAGGTGAGCATATTCCCTGACCAGCGGAATTGTCTTTATGTTGTATCCTAAAGTGGCAAGTCCCTCCCTGAAGCGGAGCGCCACACCAGTCCCCTTTTCCCGGTTTTCCGGTTCATTGTTCACAAAATGAAGATAATCTGCATGCAATTTGTTGGAGAAGGCAGGGACCCACGATGGACTCTCTTTTCCTTTGGCCAGCAAATAGGCGTAGGCGGAGGCAGCATCTTCATAACTCCGGTTATTCATGGCCATCTGAGCCAACGACAGGATTTGTCCCTCTTCCTGCCCGGTTCTGCGGTCAAGCGCTACAGATTGCCTGAGGGCTGCTGAAAACTGTTTCTCCTGCATGAAAAACCAGATCAGCAGCCTGTTAAAGCTGGTAACTTCCGGCTCTGCCTGAATCCGTTTGAGCAGCGCATTCCTGAATTCCTCACTTAAATCATTCTCCACATCCATATATAGTGCGGAAGTCAGGTTGCTCTGGGCCACCGGCAAATTTTCACCTGATTGTTTAACAAGATCAAGTAATTCTTCAATTAATCTGCTGTAATTACGCAGATAGAGATATATTTGTGACAGTTCACTGTGAAATTTCTCACCGGGAATTTTTTTCCGTCCTTCCAGGAATACCTGCTCGGCATATTCAAATTCACGCCATTGGGTGAAGGCTTGGGCTGTGACCATGAAACTGCTTTTGTTCTCCGGGATTTCGCGGATGGCTTCCTCAAACTTTGCTTTGGCTTCCTCCGGTTTCCCGGCGCTTTTGAGAATATATCCGTAGTGAACCAGTAATTCCGGTTGGGGATTTCTGACTTTTCTGATCTCTTTTTTTACTTCACGCTCTGCTTCATCTGTCAATTTGAGTTCAAGAAGGCAATTCAGATAAAGCGTGAAATAGTAATTGTTCCCGGTTGTCGCATAAATTTCCCTGTAGAGTGGGGCGGCTTTGGTAAAGTCCCCTTCCGAATAATATTTGGAGGCCAGCTGGCTGGTGGTCTGATCCATCCGCACCTGGCTTACTGCGGTCAGGCAGAAAAAGGTAAATCCCAGGAGTAGTAGCTTTCTAGTCATTTATTGTATGGCAATGGCTTTTCTGCAAAAATAGCACGTTCGGTGAAGGTAAAGTCATTATGGGGTGATTATTTACTGAAAGGGAGAGTTTTCCTGTTTTTGTGCCTTTAACAGTCGAAAAGGCGTCACCCGGCAACAGCTCACGGTAAGAAACACTATTTTTGCAGTAAAAGCGTAAGTATGTCCCATGAATTGAAAGACAGGTCCCGTTTGCCACGATGGATGAAGATGAAAATGCCCAGTGGAGAAAGTTATTCCAGGATTAAAAATCTGGTTGAAAAACACACTCTCCACACCATTTGTTCCAGCGGAAACTGTCCCAACATCGGAGAGTGCTGGAACCGGGGAACAGCCACATTCATGATCCTGGGAAACACCTGCACGCGAAGTTGCAAATTTTGTGCAGTGGCAACGGGTAAACCGTTTCCTCCAGATGAGCTGGAACCCGGAAAGCTGGCAGAATCTATACGTATTATGGGGTTAAACCATTGTGTGATCACGTCGGTCGACCGGGATGATCTGCCCGATCAGGGATCAGGGATATGGGCACGCACGATCAGGGAAGTGAAAAGCGTAAATCCGCACATCAGGATGGAAGTGCTGATTCCTGATTTCAGGGGCGACACCAATCTGGTGCAGCAGGTGATCGATGCGGGTCCCGACGTGGTCTCCCATAACCTTGAAACTGTGGAACGGCTTACCCCGGCCATCCGTTCAGTGGCGCAATACCGGCGAAGCCTGGAGGTGGTGAGGTATATTTCGGCTTCAGGGGGTATTGCCAAGTCCGGAATTATGCTGGGCCTTGGAGAAACCAGGGAAGAGGTCTTGCAAACCATGGATGATTTGCTGGAGGCAGGATGCAAAGTACTGACGATCGGTCAATATCTGGCACCTACGAAGGCGCATCTTCCTGTTGCGGAATATTTTACACCTGGCTTTTTTGATGAACTCAGGCGTGAAGGACTTCGCAAAGGTTTCCGGTTTGTCGAGAGCAGTCCGCTGGTCCGTTCTTCATACCGGGCAGAAGAACATGTCAATGCCGGATGATGAAAGCGGAAAAGGGTACACCCGACAATTTAAAACCTGAACCTGCCGGAACAGGGGAGGGGATCCCCATGGCAGTTGCCGGCATTTCGGCCGGATTCCCTTCTCCTGCTGACGATTACCTGGAGGCGGGAATCGATTTGAACCGTGAATTGATCCGGAATCCCTCCTCTACTTTTTTCGGGAGGGTGAGAGGGCTATCCATGATCGATGCAGGAATTAATGAGGGCGATGTACTGGTGATCGACAAATCACTGGAGCCCCGTAATGGTTCTGTGGCCGTTTGTTTCCTGGATGGAGGTTTTACGGTCAAACGACTGAGGGTTGAGAAAGATGCTGTTTTTCTGTTGCCCGAAAATGACGCCTATGAGCCGGTGAAGATAGCTCCCGGAAACGACTTTGAGGTGTGGGGAATTGTCACTTACGTGATCAAAAAGATGTAAGATTTTAAATGTGGCTGGCATAATAGTTGATAGGGTTAAAATAAAAACGTAAGTTCTTCCGTTTTTCTGATACCAATTAAAAAGTCAAAGCCATGAAAAAGTTATTGATACTCACCGCAATTTTACTGGGAACTACAGGTTTGTTTGCCCAGCCATGTTTTGACCTGGGTGTAAAAGCCGGCTTTACCTCCTCTGAACTTAAACCGGTAAGAGATTGGAACAATACTTCCAATACACTGAGTTATCATGTGGGGGCTTTCTCCCGGATTGGCTGGGGCCGCCTTTTCCTCCAGCCGGAAGCGTATTTCAATTCAAGGGGAGGTGAACTTGAATTTGAAGAAAATCCCGCAAGTGCATTTAAGAATTTCGACTTTTCCACCTTGGATGTTCCTGTGCTGGCTGGAGTGAAGCTTGTCAAAGGCGACTTTATCAACGTCAGGGCGATGGGAGGTCCGGTGCTGGGCTTTATCACCTCGGGAGAGGTAGAACCTCGTCCGGAACCTACTGCCGACTATTTCAGGGATCACTTTTACGGATGGCAGTATGGAGTGGGAGTGGACCTCTGGTTTCTGACCCTGGATGCCAGGATCGAAAATACCCGCAACAACGTGTACCAGTCAAGTGACATCAGCACCCGTAACAAAGTGTTCATGATCACTGCCGGTATCAAAATTTTCTGATCCTGTCAGGAAAGTTTGCCCTTATAGTCGGAATAGCCGAATTCCCTTACCAGTTCAAAATTCCCGTCACTATGTAAGATGCCGATTGACGGATGTTTTACCCCGTTGAAAAAGTTAGTTTTCACCATGGTATAGTGGATCATGTCTTCAAAAATGATCCGGTCTCCGGGTTTCAGTTCCTGGTCGAACGACCAGATACCCACGAAATCACCACTCAGGCAGCTGTTCCCTCCCATCCGGTAAGTCGGCTTTCCCGCCACCGGGTCGAAATATGAACCTGTAATCCGGGGCTTATAGGGCATTTCGAGGCAATCGGGCATGTGGGCGGCAAAGGATACATTGAGCATGGCAGTTTTGATCCCTTTGTTCTCTACCACGTCCAGCACATCGGAGATCAGTACGCCCGTTTCCCAGGCAAAGGCTGATCCCGGTTCCAGGATTATGTGAACCGGCCAGCGTTTTTTGAATTCCCTCAGCAGTCTGATCAGTTTATCCAACTCATAGCCTTTGCGGGTCATCAGGTGACCGCCTCCCATGTTGATCCATTTTACCTGGGATATGTATTTCCCGAAACGGCTTTCAAAGGCTTCCAGGGTTTTTTCCAGGTCCGATGCACCTGATTCGCAGAGGGTGTGGAAGTGAAGACCTTCCACTTCTGAAGGAAGAATCTCAGGAAGGGCTCCGGCCAGAATTCCCAGTCGTGATCCGGGTGAGCAAGCATTGTAAATCAGGGGTTCCACCTCCGAAAACTCGGGATTCACCCGCAGTCCGACTGATATCTGTCCGGGATAGTGGTTTACCTGCGCAATAAAAGTATCGAACTGGGCCATCGAATTGAAGACGATATGGCTGCTGTAACCCAGAATTTCCATAAATTCGGAAGGATGGTAAGCGGGACAATAGGTATGAGCCCTGACCTTCATCTCTTCGTAACAAAGGCGGGCCTCATGAAGTGAACTGGCGGAAGCACCGCTGACAAACTCCCGCAAGATGGGGAAAACACTCCACATTGAAAATCCTTTGAATGCGGGGATGATCTCCACTCCAGCCTCATTTTTTACCCTTTCGATCAACTTCAGGTTTTCCCGGAGTTTGTGCGCTTCAATAACAAAACAGGGAGAAGGAAGATCCTTGTACCGGTCGCTCATTCAGGAAAGTTTTTGCAGTTCAGCCTCAATCTTCCGGGAAGTGGTCTCATTGGCAGGGACCAGCGGCAAGCGGAGAATATTCCGGCACACCCCGAGGTAGTTAAGCATCGTTTTCACTCCGGCAGGATTGCCGTCATCAAACTGAAGTCTGAAAAGTTCGATCAGCTCGAAGTGAACTTTCCGGGCTTCCTCGTACTTCCCGGCAAGAGCAAGGTGGATCAGTGCGCTCAACTTATGTGGCAGCGCATTGGCAATTACGGAGATGATCCCTTCCCCTCCAATGGAAATAATGGGCAATGCCAGTACATCGTCACCCGAGATCAATTTGAAATGTGTGGGGGTATATTTGACGATCCGGGTAATCTGTGACAAAATTCCTGAAGCTTCCTTCACAGCCACCACTTTGTCACTGTATTCCGCAAGCCTGATCACAGTCTCGGCTTCCATGTTTACGCCGGTACGGGTGGGCACATTGTAAAGGATCAAGGGCAGCGGGCTGTGATCGGCCATTTCTTTAAAATGGCTGAACAGCCCTTCCTGATTGGGTTTGTTGTAAAACGGGGTCACCATTAGCAATCCACTGATGCCATCCGGATTGAGCTTTTCGAGATTCTTGAGCAATGCACGGGTATTGTTCCCTCCCATCCCCACGATCAGAGGTACGCGGCCCCTGATTTTTTCCTTCATGAAAGCCACAATCTCAAGCTTTTCTTCCTCGCAAAGCGCAGGTGTTTCGGCGGTGGTCCCCAGTGCAACCAGAAAATCCATTCCTCCGGAAATCTGGTTTTCCACCAAGTTACCCAATGCATCAAAATCAACATCGGAATTCTCCCTGAAGGGGGTGACCAGTGCCACTCCGGCTCCTGTAAAATCAAATTTTGTCATCTATGGGCAAATTTCTTTAAATAATGGATTATTTGTTCCGACAGAAAGAGTGAATCGGGTTGTTTGGACACATCGACTGATAAATCATAAAACCCCTTTTTCTCCTGGTCCCATCCGATTTTGAAGGAAGCGACGGACAAGGCCGTGAGCACGTCAAGTGGAAAGCAGGGTGCAATCGTCACATTGATCAGCATGTCGAATTCTGTCAGGATAAATGTGTCTACATTGCCTCCTTGCGGGAAACCAAGCCAGTTTAAATCTTTTTTGGTGAGAAGGTGACTCCCTGGGGTGTCACTCTCCTCTGAATAGCAAAGGTGCCGGACGATCACCGATTTGAGCCTGAAATGTTCCTGTAGGTAATTGAAAGCTTTCTCGTCCTGACCGTTCCAGAGAATGACAATTTTCTTCACCTGGTCAAGAGGAATTATCCGGACGTTACGTTTGACTCCGGCTGCTTTTTTCAGAAGTAATCTGTGACTGTATTTCTGAAATAATTTCATCAGCCGACAAAAATAATAAAAGATTGTCAGTTAGAATTCCGTTCGCCGGTCATCTCCATAAAATCGTCCTCGGTGATTATTGGAATTTTCAGTTTTCCGGCCTTTTCAAGCTTGCTGGGGCCCATATTTTCTCCGGCGAGGAGATAGCCTGTCGTTTTCGAAATGGAGGATGCATTTTTTCCTCCGTGCAATTCGATAAGCTGTTTAAGTTCTTCCCTGGAATGAAGGGAAAAGGTTCCTGAGATCACGATAGAAATACCTTTTAACCTGTCGCTGACTTGTCTGGGGCTCTCCTCACCTGATTCAAAACGGAGGCCGTGCTCCTTCAGTTGGTTGATAATCTGCAGGTGAACCGGATTTTCGAAATAGGCTTGCACACTGCGGGCAATCCGCTCGCCGATCTCTGGAATGGCTGTAAGTTCTTCGGTGGACATGGTCATCAACCGGTCGATGTGGCCGGCTTTTGCTGCCAGGGTCCGTGCCACGGTTTCGCCCACGAAGCGAATTCCCAGGGCGAACAAAACCCTTCCAAATGGCACCAACCTGGAGTTCTCCAGACTTTTCAAGATTCGTTCCGCCGATTTTTCCCCCATTCTTTCAAGGGGGATCAACTGCTCCGCGGTCAGTTTGTAGAGGTCGGAAACCAACTTCACCAGATTGTTGCGGTAAAGCAATTCCACGGTTTCACTTCCTATCCCATCGATATTCATTGCTTTCCGACCAATGAAGTGTTCGATTTTCCCCTTGATCTGGGGGGGGCAACCTGTATCGTTGGGGCAATAGAAGGCTGCTTCTCCTTCACTTCTCACCAGTTGCGTTCCGCATTCTGGGCAGGTGGATATAAAACTGACCGGCTGAGCCATGGGATGGCGTCTTGAAATGTCGATCCCGACAATTTTGGGAATAATTTCACCTCCCTTTTCCACCAGAACCGTGTCGCCGGTGTGAAGATCCAACCCCGCAATAATATCGGCGTTGTGAAGTGAAGCCCTTTTTACACGGGTTCCTGCCAGCTGGACCGGTTCAAGGTTTGCTACGGGTGTGACCGCACCGGTGCGGCCTACCTGATAGTCCACCGAACGGAGGATGGTGGTAGCCTGCTCGGCCTTGAATTTGTAGGCAATCGCCCACCGGGGCGATTTGGAAGTGAACCCAAGTTGTTCCTGGTGTGAAAGTGAATTGACCTTCACGACCACTCCGTCGGTGCCCATGGGAAGGTCATAACGCGCGGTTTCCCATTTCGTGAGATACGCAATTACCTCGTCGATGTGGCGACAAAGTACCGTATGTTCCGAAACCTTGAATCCCAGCTGCCGGGCCATCTGAAGATTCTTCATGTGGGTATCGCTTCCGGGGAATTCCCCGGGTATCATATAAAACCAGGCATCCAGTTTTCGGGTGGCCACCACTGCGGAATTCTGCAATTTCAGCGTACCGGAAGCAGCATTCCTGGGATTGGCAAACAGTGGATCCCCAACCTCCTCCCTCTGCCTGTTCAGCTCCTCAAATACCTTAAACGGCATTACAATTTCTCCCCTGATCTCAAAGAGGGGCGGATAATTGGTGCCCCTTAACCGAAGGGGAACCGATGAAATCGTCTTTACATTGGTGGTTACATCGTCTCCGTTTTCTCCGTCACCCCGCGTAACTGCCCTGGCCAGAACTCCGTTCTCATAGGTGAGTGAAATGGAGGTGCCATCAAATTTCAGTTCACACACATATTCAAACCCTGTTTCAATTTCTTTCCTGATCCGTTCGTCAAAATCTTTAAGTTCCCCGAAGGAATAGACATTGGAGAGTGAAAGCATGGGAGTTCTGTGTCTGACCTGCACAAACTCTTCGTTCCGGTCACTGCCTACCCTGACAGTGGGCGAATGCGGGGATCTGAATTCCGGATACGAATCCTCCAACTGCTCCAGTTCTTTCATCAACCGGTCAAATTCGTAATCCGAAATTACCGGTTCTGAAAGTACATAGTACCGGTAGTTGTGCTCTTCCAGATCATGTCTTAGCTGAAGAATCCTTTTTTCAGCGGTATCATGGGTCATCATGCAGGGTGAGTTTTATAAATTCAACGCTTGCCTTATCCGGGTTTTACCATTCTTAAAACCGGATACGAAGTTAAACTGAATCGGGTTACTGTTGCCTTATGAGCAGTAGGATGTTGATAAAAAGTTAAAAACGGATGGTTCACGGGCGACATCACCGAAAAGTTTTTGTACCTTTGCACCTGAAAACGGTTCATTTCGCGATGAATAATAGGGAATCCGGTGTAAAACCGGAGCTGTACCCGCAGCTGTAATCTCCTTAAGGCTCCTATTTTGTGCCACTGTCTGCCAAAGCGCGACGGGAAGGTGTAGTGAAGCCGGAGAGAGCCAGAAGACCTGCCTGTTTTTTTAATGCTTTCGGGAATAAAAGCGAAGGTTTCCCAACCTCCGTTTTATTTCCCCATGTTAAGATTTAACAATAGGGAAATGAGGAGAATATTAATCTCTGTCTTCTGGCTTATTTTGACAGCCCGGGGTTTGGCCCAGGATCTCATTGATGCAAGGTATCCTGTTGTGATTGATCATCAGGGTGATGAATACCCTGATCCGGTGAAGGATACTGTCCTGGTCCGTGAAATCGAAATATTGGCGAAAAAAAGGATGGAAGAATCAGGAATCAGGATCACACGTCCTGATTCAATGGCCCTTCATTCCGGATTGTCTGCCGACCTTTCTGAGCTTTTGTCGTCCCAAACCCCTGTCTTTGTCAAAAATTATGGTCCGGGAGCCCAGGCCACAGCTCATTTCAGGGGTACTTCAGCCTCTCATACCCAAATCATCTGGAACGGGATAAGCCTCAATTCCCCCATGAGGGGTTATACCGACCTGTCGCAGGTACCCCTCTTTTTTGTGGATGAGATTTATCTGTTACATGGCGGAAGTTCTCTTACGGAAACTTCCGGTGCGCTGGGGGGAAGTATTCATCTTGAAAATCAACCCGACTGGGTCAGCAGAAGGCTGCTCACATTGAAAGCAGAAAGAGGATCCTTTCAAACCGGCAGATATTCAGCAAAACTTCAGTTGGGATCTGATAAGATACTGTCAGTTACCCGTTTATATCATGAAAATTCTGAGAACGAATATCCGTTTTACAATACCGGAGTTCTTCCGCATCAGACAGATACCCTAAAAAACGGCGAATTCCGGAAGCAAGCCATGCTTCAGGAATTCTATTACCGGTCAGGTTCAGAGATCATGGTCACCTTACGGGGATGGATCCAGGACAATCACCGTAACCTGCCTCCGCTGATGTCGTACGAGGGTGATCCCAGGGAGGAAGGTCAGCATGACCGGCAAACCAGGATTCAGATGGAAGTTAAGAAATATGGGGGAGCGTTTAATTTAAGTTATAACGCAGGTTATAACAATTCCAAAATGGATTATAGCCTGTATCTTCCTCTGAACAACTACCAGGTAAGCGACGCAAAAAGCGGGGAGGCAAAATTGTACAATCAGCTCCGGATGAACTATGTGAAGAACGACCGTTTTGCCCTGACCGCCACCCTTGAAGGGGCCTGGCAAAAAGTGAAAGCCCGGGAACTGGTGAAGCAGGATGGGTATGAGGTGGACAGGTTGGAAGCCGGGTCCATGATTCAGCTGATGGTCAGACCCACCACCCGTACCGGACTATATTTCCTTTCGCGCTCTGAATATTTCGACAACAGGTTCATTGCCTTTATCCCTTCGGCAGGGGCCGAATGGCAATTCCGCAATGTCAATCCGATGGCGTTGAGGATGAACCTTACCCGGAATTATCACAAGCCGGGTTTGAACGACCTGTACTGGATTCCGGGGGGGAATCCGGAGTTGCTCCCTGAAGAAGGAGTAACAGGGGAGCTGGTCTTCAGTTCCCAATTCCGGCAAAACGGAGTCTCCCTGCGTCAGGAACTTTCAGGTTATGCCTCTGAAATAAAGAACTGGATCATCTGGCAGCCCGCGCAAAACGGAGCCTGGTTCTGGGAAGCTGTCAACCTCGACCGGGTGAAGTCGGCTGGTTTGGAGTATAATTTTTCAGGAGATGTCCGTTACCGGCAGTACAAATTTACAGCAGGCGGAAATTATGCCCTCACAAGGAGTTACCGCAGGAATCAACCGACAGAAACGGGATATTCCAACAGACGGCAGTTGATTTATATCCCTGTCCATTCCGCCAATTTTCAGGCAGGAGCCGCAAGACAAGGCTACAGTGCCTTGCTTCATCTTGGATTCACCGGACGAAGATATACGCAGACATCCAATCAATGGACCTCTTTCGAAAACAGTTTGCCCCCATTTATGGTCACCAGTTTGTCGCTTCAGAAAGATTTTGCGGTGAGTGGGTTGAAAATGGGAGTGAAAGCAAAAGTGGAGAACCTTTTCAACGCAAGATATCAGCAAATACTGTGGAGGCCAATGCCGGGAAGGAATTATTCAGTAACCATTGTCACAAATTTATTGAAATGAAAAAGTTGTTTTTTTTGATGCTTCTCCTTGCAGGAGTGATTGTTTCATGCAGGAATGATGATCCGGACCCGGATTATGAAGAGCCTGGGAAATCTAAAGGGGTGTTTATTGCGAGTGAGGGTAATTTCATGTATGGAAATGCTTCGCTCTCGTTTTACGGTACCAGGGACAAAAAGATTTTCAACCAGGTCTATTATGCCAGAAACAATACTCCGCTGGGGGATGTGGCTCAAACAATGGCGCTTAAAGGGGACTGGATTTTTATCGTGGTAAACAATTCAGGAAAGATTGTGGTGGCCGACCAGTACACCTTCGAGCACAAGGGAGTGATAAAAGGATTGGCTTCACCCAGAGCCATTCATTTTGTAAACGACCAGAAGGCATATGTCAGCGACATGAAATCAGGAAAGATTTCCGTCATTAATGCGGTCACACTGCAGGTCACCTCCACAATCAACCTGTCCGGAGGTCCTGCGGGTACCCCGGTTAAGGCAACTGAAAGCTTTGTCCAGGTTGGAACAAATGTATTTGTCACCTGTTGGGTTTCAGGAAACCAGGTTCTGGTAATCGACTCACAGCGTGATGTGGTAACCGATTCAATCAAAGTTCCTTTTCAACCCAACAAAATGGTAGTGGACCGTTATGGTAAAATTTGGGTGCAGACCGACGGGGAGTATCCTGGTGCAAATCCTGATCCCGAAAAGCCTACACTTGTACGGATCGATGCGGTCTCCAAAAAGGTGGAAAAAATCTTGCCCCTGGGTGAAAATGGAGCATTCTTTACCGATATCCGTTTAAATCCAGCCAAAGATTCCCTTTATTATCTGGCCGGCGATCTCTATAAAATGAGTGTGACAGCCAACCAGTTGCCGGCTGAAAAATTTCTTTCGGCGGAAGGGAAATATTATTACAGCCTGGGTGTCGATCCCGTTTCCGGAGAGATTTATCTGGCCGACCCCCTAGATTATTCGCAGAACGGAGTTGTGTACAGATTTTCCGGTTCGGGAGTTCTTTTGGATTCCTTTACGGCCGGGGTATGCCCTGGAGAATATTTGTTCAGAAATTGAGAATTTAATATAAATTTGACAATGGTTTTAACGGTTTAATTACAGAAAAGTGTTTATTTGCACGCATAATACGTAAAAATGGAAATAGGAAAAAACATGATGGTCACGGTAACCTATGATTTGAGGGTTGATGACCATGACGGAGAGATGATCGAACAGGCGACCTCAGAAAAGCCTCTGCAGTTTTTATATGGTGCAGGCATGATGCTTCCCAAGTTTGAGGAAGGGCTTTCAGGTCTGAAACAAGGTGAAGCTTTCGAGATAAGACTAAATCAAAAAGACGCATACGGAGAAGTCAACGAAGAGGCATTGGTTGATTTACCCAAACACATTTTTATGGTTGACGGTAAATTTGATGAGGAATTCATCAAGGTAGGCAATACCATTCCAATGATGAGCGGAGGAGGACAAAGGCTTAACGGGCTTGTCCTTGCCGTGGCTGAGGAATCGGTCAGGATGGACTTTAATCATCCCCTTGCAGGTGAAGACCTGTTTTTTAAGGGTGAGGTGGTTGAAGTACGGATGGCCACAGAAGAGGAGATTGTCAGCACTTTCTCAGGAGGTTGCAGTGGATGTGGATCAGGAGGCTGCGGCGATGGTTGCTGTTCCGACGACGAAGGTGACGGCTGCGGTTCTGGCTGCGGCTGCTGATTTTCTTTTAATTTACGGTATTATTCCTTAATTTTACCGGATTGCCTGAAATCATTATCAAAAGCTAGGATTAAATTATGAACACGTTCGGCAGGATTTTCAGGTTAACTTCCTTTGGTGAATCGCATGGGAGAGGTATCGGCGGAATTATCGACGGAACTCCTTCAGGCATTCCCATTGATTTTACCTTTGTCCAGTCGGAACTTGATCGACGCAGACCAGGTCAATCAAAAATAACCACTCAAAGGATGGAAGGCGACCGGGTGGAGTTCCTGTCCGGAGTTTTTGAGGGCAAGACCCTTGGAACACCCATTGCTTTTGTGGTGTGGAACAAAGATCAGCAGTCCGGTGATTATTCAGGACTGAAAGATGTGTACCGTCCTTCGCATGCTGATTTTACCTATCAGCAAAAATACGGAGTGAGGGATTACCGGGGAGGTGGCCGTTCTTCTGCCAGGGAAACCATTGCCAGAGTGGTGGCCGGGGCTTTGGCCAAACAGATACTCAGCCGGAAAGGAGTGGAAATCCATGCTTATGTATCAGCCGTTCATGATATTGAACTTGGGAAAAGTTACAGGGATCTGGACCTTTCACTTACCGAAGGGAATATGGTGCGTTGTCCTGATCCTGAAACTGCAGCCCGTATGGTTGAACGGATTGAGCAGGCAGGGCGGGAGCACGATACGGTGGGAGGAATCATCACCGGAGTGGTGACAGGTGTTCCTCCGGGATGGGGAGAACCGGTTTTCAACAAGCTCCATGCCGATCTCGGATTTGCCATGTTGGGGATTAATGCCGTCAAGGGATTTGAATATGGGTCAGGCTTTGAGGGTACCCGGATGGTCGGATCAGCTCATAATGACATTTTTGTTCCCGGTGACAAAGGAATTCATACCGGGACAAACCATTCAGGAGGTATCCAGGGAGGTATTTCAAATGGTGAAGATATTTTCTTCCGGGTGGCTTTCAAACCCATTGCCACTTTGCTGAAGGAGCAGACTACCGTGGATAGTTCTAACCGCCCGGTTACCATTAACCCCCGGGGAAGGCACGACCCCTGTGTGCTTCCCAGGGCTGTTCCGATTGTGGAGGCCATGGCCGCCCTGGTTCTTGTAGACCACTATTTAATGCAAAACCTATATATTGTCTGAAATGCCGAGAAGAAAGAGAGAGAGAAAGATGTTGATGCCCCCTATGATTAAAGGTCTGTCTGTCAGCGGATTAAGAGGACGAAGGTCCAATGAGGTAAATCTGCTCCTTGAGGAGTTCGAAGCCATTCGATTGCTCGATTACAAGTTGCTGAACCAGGAACAGGCCGCAGTATGCATGCAGGTTTCCCGACCTACACTGACCCGGATCTATGAAGAGGCCCGTCAGAAAGTTGCTGCAGCTTTTGTTGAAGGACGTGATATCGTAATTCGTGGCGGAATTGTGAGTTTCGAAGAGGAATGGTACAGGTGTAAAAACTGTAAAAACCGTTTTAGTTTTTCCGGAGAGGGCAATCCCGGTTGCCCCGAATGTAATTCGACGGACGTTGAATCAATCAACGCCCTTTTCCGAAAGACACCGGCAAAATAGCCAGCCTCAGACCATAAGTTTTTCTTTGGTTCCCGTTGCCTGGTTGCAGGCAGCACAGGAGTCTCCGGCATTTGTTCCACATTATTTGCCGGGAATCCTTGTTTGTCCTTTCGAGATTCGTGGGCTTTCTTAAATTTGTATCCTGAACTTAATTTTTTACGATGGAAGAATTAACCACAGGTACAAGAGTTGAACACCCCCGATACGGTCAGGGTATTGTCAGCAGGGTAAATCTGGCTGCCTACGAAATTTTCTTTGAAAAAGGAGGTAAAATCGAAATCACCAAAAGAAATACCGATTTGACCGTCATCGAGTTGAAAGAAGAAGCCAGACAGGGAAAAACACTCACCCTGAAGGAAGTGGAGGACGTATTGACGGATGTGCTCGACAGGTATAACGGATTGTCCGGAATTGTGCCGCTGGCAGGCGAAAGATGGAAAGGCGGAACCCTGGTTCTGAAGCCGGCGAACCAGGATCTGCAGTCGAGGGAAATTCCCATCGAGGTATTTTTCCACAAAATCGTCATGTTGCGTGACCGTTTGCGCGTCCTTGAACAGAATATCAATTCTCATGCCGTGCTCTCTGACGACGACAAGGTGAATCTGCAGCAGTATATCACGAGGATTTATGGTTCCCTCACGACTTTCAATATCCTTTTTGCCGAAAAGGCTGACTATTTCGTGGGGGCAAAATCCTGAGCAGCTGAAAAGGAATTTGTGCCCGGGATGGGGCATTAGTCGTGTATATCAGATAAGAAGCATTGTAATCACATTGAAAAATGAAAACCAGAAAAATGAAAATCAGACTTATGATGATGATCCTGGCAACCATGGGTTTCGGAGCTGCGGCTCAGGATTTTACGTTAAAAGTATGGCCGGGTGGTGCACCTGACAGCAACGGGATTACCCTCCCTGAAGAAAAATATGATGGGGTCAGGGTCCGGAATGTATCGGAAGCCGAAATGTATGTTTTTCTCCCTTCCAAAGCGAAAAACAGTGGAGCTGCAGTGGTCATATGTCCTGGTGGCGGATATGCCATTGAAGCGATGGACCACGAAGGGTATGAGATGGCCAGATGGCTCGCTGAAAGGGGAGTTGCCGGCATTGTTCTGAAATACAGGCTTCCCAACGGTCACCACCAGATTCCCTCAGGGGATGCCAGGAGAACTCTCCGCACTGTCAGACTCAATGCCGCACAATGGGGAATTGATCCGGGAAAAATTGGAATCGCCGGTTCCTCCGCAGGTGGTCACCTGGCCTCTACCGTGGGTACACGTTTTGACATGGGGGATCCCAATGCCGCGGATGCAGTTGAAAAAATCAGCTGTCGGCCTGATTTCATGCTTCTTCTTTATCCTGTCATTTCCCTGAAAGAGGAGTATGGACACATCGGGTCACGGACCAACCTGATTGGAGCAGGAAATGACTGGAAGCTGGTTCAGCAATATTCCAATGAACTGCATGTAACCCCTGATACACCTCCCACATTTTTGGTGCTTGCCGACGACGACAAGGGGGTGCTACCCAAAAATTCAATTGAATTCTATATTGAACTGAAAAAGAACAATGTACCGGCTGAAATCCATATTTTTGCCAGGGGCGGCCATGGTTTTGGAATGCGGAACAACAATCTTCCCGTGAACCAATGGCCCGGTTTGTTCATGGACTGGCTGAAAGCAATGGAATTTGTGAAGTAACCATGGATAAAGCGCATCCCATTCATGTGCTTCGGTATTGTCCGCGTTGCGGATCCCCGGAATTCCCTGCTACGGGCAGCAGGTCTTTTGGATGCGGGAACTGCGGGTTCCGGCTTTTTATCAATTCGGCAGCCGCTGTGGCTGCTCTGATTTTTGACAGGGAAGGTCGCTTGTTGGTTACCCGCAGGGCTATAGATCCCGATATCGGAAAAATGGATCTTCCTGGAGGATTTGTAGATCCGGATGAGACTGCTGAGGCAGCCGTCAGACGCGAATTACGGGAGGAATTGGGTGTGGAGGTAAAATCCCTTCGCTATTTAACCTCCAGATCCAACCAATACCTGTTCTCCGGAATTGTGGTTTTCACCCTGGATCTGGCTTTCAGGGCTGAAATCGTGAATTTGGAAAATATGGTGGCATCGGACGACATCAGCGCGTTTGAATGGGTTGATCCCTCCACGGTCGACCCTGCTGAAATCCCTGCTCCTTCAATCCGTTATTTCATCAGAGAGGTTGCATTGCATGAAAAATCAAATCCGGAACAGAATTGAACTTGTGCGGGCTATCCTGAAAAGAGAAGGCCTCGATGCATTCTATTTCCCGGGTACTGACCCTCACCGGAGTGAGTACCTGTGTGAGCACTGGCAGTTACGGCGCTTTCTGACCGGCTTTACGGGTTCTTTCGGGGAAGTGGTGATTACCGCTGAGGAAGCCGGTCTGTGGACGGATTCGAGGTATTTTTTACAGGCGGCAGCTCAGCTTGAGGGTACAGGAATCCAACTCTTCAAATTGAGGGTTCCCGGTGAAGTTACCGTCATTTCCTGGCTTTGCGCGACTCTTCCGCAAGGAAGCAGGGTGGGAGCGGATCCGGAATCACTGCCCTACGAAATCTGCCGGGTGATGTCGGAAAATCTGGGGAAAAGGAAGATTTCCCTCGTGCTCACCCCTGGCATCCCGGAGGAAATATGGAGTGATAGACCTGATTTGCCGCACAACCCTGTTTTTGGACTGGAACCTGCGGTGACAGGTGAAACGCGTAGGCAAAAGCGGAGCCGTATCAATGAAATCCTTGACGGGAAAGGCGCCGGGATAACCCTTGTGACAGCCCTTGATGAGCTGGCCTGGACCTTCAATCTCCGTGGCAGCGATGTGGCTTATAACCCTGTCTTTATGGGATACGCAGTGACAGGTAAAACCTTCAGTCACCTGTTTGTGAATGACGACATGTTGCCTGCGCCGCTTAAAGAATTGTTGCAGCAGGAAGGAATCACCTGTTTGCCTTATTCTTCCTTTTTCCCATTTTTGTCAGGCATCAGGGATCAAACTGTGTATCTCGATCCTTCGCAGGTCAACACCCGGATCTACACCACACTTGCCAGCCATTGCAGGATTGTGGAAGGAGCCTCAGTTCCCGGAGCGCTTAAAGCCGTTAAAAATAATAGTGAGCTGGATGGTTTCCGGGATGTGATGCTGAAAGATGGAGCCGCTATGGTCGGTTTCCTGAAATGGCTTGACGACAACCGGAAAAATCCGGATGTCACTGAATATACCGTGGCCGAGAAGGTTAGAGAATTCCGGTCGGCCCAACCGGGCTTTCAGGGAGAAAGCTTTGCACCCATTGTGGGGTACGGCGATCACGGTGCAATCGTCCACTATTCGGTGGATGCGCTTTCTGCCTGTGCACTGAAGCCGGAAGGAGTATTGCTCCTCGATTCGGGAGGGCAGTATCTTTCCGGAACTACCGATATTACCCGGACTGTTGCTTTGGGAGAAGTGACGGAACAACAGAAAACCGATTTCACACTTGTGCTGAAGGGACTTATTGCCCTCTCCTCTGTCACATTCCCGGAAGGAACAAAAGGAATTCACCTGGATAGTCTGGCACGCCTTCCGCTCTGGTCTCACGGGCTGGATTACGGACATGGAACAGGCCATGGCGTGGGCCATTTCCTGAATGTCCATGAGGGGCCGGCAAGCATACGAAGGGAGTGGAATCCATATGAGATCAGACCAGGTATGGTAATTACCAACGAACCCGGAATATACCGGCAGGGAGAATATGGCATACGGATCGAGAATATGATGGTGTGTGTGGAAAAACAAAATACTCCCTTTGGAAAGTTTCTGGGATTTGAAACGCTTACCCTGTGCCCTGTTGACCTGAATCTGGTAATCACTTCGCTGCTTACCCCGGAAGAGAAAAACTGGTTAAACGGGTATCATCAAAGGGTCAGAAGGATGTTAACTCCTTATCTTCAAGACAGTCTCATCCGGTTTCTGGAAGAAAAAACAAGGGAAATTCATTGACAAGAACACCGGAAACGGACACCTGAAGAGGTAAAAATTTGATTATGAATAAGAAAGATCTATATCTCCGGGTCATTGATTTTTTTGAAAACACCATGCCGGTAGCCGAAACTGAACTCCGGTATGAAAATCCTTTTCATCTGATTGTGGCAGTGATATTGTCGGCGCAGTGTACCGACAAGCGGGTCAACCTGATTACACCGGCACTGTTGCAGAAGTATCCCGATCCCTGGAAAATGGCTGAAGCGGAACCTTCAGATCTTCTTGAATATATTGGGAGTTGTTCTTATCCCAACAACAAGGCTAAACATCTGGTAGGGATGGCCCGGGAGCTGGTCCGGTCTTTTAACGGGGAAGTTCCAGGGGATCGTGATGAACTTCAGAAGCTGCCGGGAGTCGGGCGTAAAACAGCCAACGTGATTGCATCTGTTGCCTTCAATCAACCTGCCATGGCTGTGGACACCCATGTTTTCAGGGTAGCTGCAAGAATAGGCCTCACCGTCAATGCGAAAAATCCACTTGAGACGGAAAAACAATTGGTGGAGCACATCCCTGAAGCGTTGCTGCCCAAGGCACACCACTGGTTGATTCTTCACGGGCGTTACATCTGCAAAGCACGGAAACCTGACTGTGAGCGATGCGGATTGACAGAGGTGTGTGCCTATTTCAGCCAGTCAGGCCAGCAATAAAAGACTTAAGGCCATCACTCCCATGCCTCCGGTTAACCCGTAAATGGCAAGGTGGTGCTCTCCGAATTCCTCGGCCGATGGCAACAATTCATCGAGAGAAATATAAACCATAATTCCGGAAACCCCGGCCAGGGTTGCGGCAAATACCAGGTCGAAATTCCCGGCATGCAGAAATGGCATCAAAACCAGATAAGCCAGCAAGGCGCCAACGGGTTCTGACAATCCGGAAAGGAATGAGAGCATAAAGGCTTTTTTCCGGTTGCCTGTCGCATAGAAAACCGGTACCGATACCGCAATTCCTTCCGGAATATTATGGATGGCCACGGCCACAGCGATGGCAATACCGAGTGTGGGATCCTTAATCGCCGACATAAAGGTGGCAATTCCTTCCGGGAAGTTGTGGATACCCACTGCAAGCGATGTCATCAGTCCGAGACGGTACAACCGCCTGAAGTTGCTGGCTTTGTTTTCATTGTCCATCGATTCAACGGAACGCATTTCATGGGGATTTTCCGCCGACGGAATGAACTTGTCAATCAGGCCGATCAGCAGCATTCCCCCGAAAAACGCAGTGAGGGTATAGAGGGTTCCGTTAAAGGTTCCGTACGAAGCAATAAAACTCTCCCGGGCATCCGGAAAAATTTCGATAAAGGAGATGTATATCATCACTCCGGCCGAAAAACCAAGTGCCAGCGATAAAAGTTTGGTGTTGGTTCTTTTTGCAATAAATGCAATGGCACTTCCTATGCCGGTACTTAACCCCGCAAACAGTGTCAGTAAAAATGCCAGAAGAATATGCTGACTTTCTATCCCTTCCATTTGATGCTGATTTTGGATGTGGCCGGTAAAAATACGATAAAAACTCTATTTGGCCTTCAGGGTGTGCTAATTTATAATGAAAAGATATCCAGTTATTTAAGTGAAGAATTATCAACCGTGATCATTTTTAGAACGAATATCACTGTTTTATTATTCCAAACTTATTACATTTGCCCTCAACAACCTTGTTTAATATAAATATTAAAGCTATGGCTTACAAAATTTCTGACGAATGTATTGCATGTGGAACTTGCATTGATGAATGTCCGGTTGAAGCTATCTCTGAAGGTGATATCTATGTGATTGATCCTGAACTTTGTACCGATTGCGGTTCTTGTGCCGAAGTATGCCCCGTTGAAGCAATCGCTCCAGCGGAATAATACCGGAGATTATAAAAAACACAGCCTGTTGCGAAACGCAACAGGCTTTTTTTTCTTCATTATTTCAAAAGCACTCTACATTGACTACATTTGCAGGGATATACTTTTAATAAAGGATCAAGGAATATGGCATTTATCACAAAAATACTTGGAAAGATTCTGGGGAATAAATCGGAACGGGACATCAACGAAATGATGCCGCTGGTTGAAAAAACCAAGATTGAATACGACCGTTTGATAGGATTTTCCAACGATGAACTCAGGGCTGAAACTTTCAGGATCAAGGAATTGATCAAATCGCGTATCAGGGATGAAGAAGAGGAAATTGCTTCACTGAAGGAAAAGGTTGAAGAAATAGAGATACAGGAAAGCGAAAAGTTATATGAGCGGATCGACAGGCTGGAAGAGGTAATTATTGAAAAGATTGAAGCTGCGCTCCTTGAAGTATTGCCTGTGGCTTTTGCGATTGTTAAAGAAACCGCCAACCGTTTTTTCCAGAATGAACGGGTGGTGGTCACTGCCTCGGATTTTGACCGGGACCTGGCTGCCCACAGAACCAGTGTGGTCATTGAAGGGGACAAGGCTGTCTGGTTTAACAAATGGATGGCCGGAGGAAATGAAATTACCTGGGACATGGTTCATTACGATGTCCAGCTTATTGGCGGTGTCGTGCTGCACCAGGGGAAAATTGCAGAAATGGCTACCGGTGAAGGAAAGACACTGGTGGCTACCTTACCTGTGTTTCTGAATGCGTTGGCAGGAAAAGGTGTTCACATTGTGACCGTCAACGATTACCTTTCCAAACGCGACTCTGAATGGATGGGCCCGATCTTCGAATTTCACGGTTTGACCGTGGATTGCATCGACAAACATCAGCCCAATTCCGAAGCACGCAGAAAAGCCTACAACGCCGACATCACCTACGGTACCAATAATGAATTCGGCTTCGATTATCTGCGTGACAACATGGCCATCAATCCTCAGGATCTTGTTCAGCGCAAACACCACTATGCCATTGTGGACGAGGTCGACTCCGTTTTAATTGACGATGCACGTACCCCACTGATCATTTCCGGCCCGGTTCCCAAAGGAGAGGACCAGCAGTTTGAAGAACTCAAACCTTACGTGGAAAAGGTAGTCCGGGCACAACGCGAAATGGTCAATACCATCTTCGCCGAGGCCAGGAAGTTACTTAATAAACCTGATGCCACTGATGATGAACGAAAAGAGGGGGGATTGCTTCTGCTTCGGGCACATAAAGGATTGCCAAAAAATAAGGCACTCATCAAATTCCTCAGTGAAGAGGGGATCAAACAGATTCTCCTCAAAACGGAAAATTTCTATATGCAGGACAACAACAAAAACATGCATATTGTAACCGATCCGCTCTATTTTATCATTGAGGAGAAGCAAAATTCGGTAGAGCTGACGGACAAAGGGATTGACTTGATTTCCGCCGGTTTTGAAGATGCTTCATTTTTCATACTTCCTGATATGGGAGCTGAAATTGCTGAACTCCAGAATTCAAAGCTCACTCCGGAAGTGTTGCTCGAGAAAAAGGATGCCCTGTTACAGGATTATGCCGTTAAATCGGAACGGGTTCATACCGTTAACCAGCTTTTCAAGGCATACACCATGTTTGAAAAAGATGTGGAATATGTAGTACTCGACAACAAGGTTAAGATTGTAGATGAGCAGACTGGCCGTATCCTCGAAGGCCGGCGTTATTCCGACGGACTCCACCAGGCCATTGAAGCCAAGGAGAGGGTGAAAGTGGAAGCTGCCACCCAGACGTTTGCGACGATCACCCTGCAGAACTATTTCAGGATGTATCACAAACTGGCGGGTATGACAGGTACTGCTGAGACGGAAGCAGGGGAACTCTGGGACATCTACAAACTGGAGGTTGTGGTAATTCCTACCAACAAACCTGTTGTCAGAAAAGACGAGGAAGACCTTGTTTATAAAACCAAACGGGAAAAATACAATGCGGTAAT
>CAYYJE010000030.1:0-12928 GCA_964472165.1 uncultured Prolixibacteraceae bacterium
AGGCAATTCCCGCAATAAAAGGATCCGCCGGAACCAGGAATTATCTGAAGAATATCCATGAAACTAAGGTTAAGGTCGAAGTTAAGGTTAAGGATATCACTTGTCGATTTGTTGATATATTGATTTATTGATTTATTTGAAACCCGACAAATCGTCAAATCAGCAAATCGTTAAATGGATTGAGGTCAAGATTTTTGGCATAATCACTTGATATATAAAATTAAAGACTTAAGATTTATGATTTAAGAATTTTCACGGGCCGAAGCAGTAAACCACTCCGTCACTAGCGCCCAGTACAAATTTGGTCCCTGAAACGGCCGGATTGCTGATTATGGGTGAGCCCAGCTCATAACTCCAGATTTTTTTCCCATCGGAAAGGTTCAGGAGAAACAGGTCACCCCGCATATTGGCAGCGAGTACCGATTTTCCTGCGATCACCGGCGACGCTTCCACCCGGTTCCCGGTGTTGAATGCCCACAATTTTTTCCCGTTGTTTTTGTCAAAACAATAAATATGTTTATCGTGGTTGCCGGTGACCACATAATTTCCGGCAAGTGCAGGAGAAGCGACAAAAGGAAGCTTTACGGCAGGGTCCTGCCATTTCCAGGATACCTCACCTGCCTGAATGTCGACCTGCGAAAATTTACCGTCATAATCGCCTATCCATGCTTTTGTACCTTCGACAGCCACAGAACCGGCCACATAGGTTGCCACATTGATTTTTCTGACGGCTTTGCCGGTCCCTATATCGACCAGATGGAGAAAACCGTCACATCCGCCGAAAATGGCCATTCCGGAATGACAGGCAGTCGCACCGTTGATGTAATTGTCGGATTCATATTTCCATCTCCCCTTTCCGGTAGCTGCATCGACACAATGAAGGTAGTAGTCATAACTTCCAACCAGAAGCGATACATCTTTCCCATTTTTGTACCAGTTCACCGATCCCATAATCTGGTTTTCCGTCACGTATTCCCACATTTTCTTTCCGCTTTTGAGGTCCAGTGCGTACAATATTCCTTCGAGGTTTCCAATAAACACCTTGTTGTCATAGATCAGCGCAGAAGCTTCGATACCATTTGAAGTTTTGAATTTCCAGAGCAATTTTCCATTCAGATCAAGGCAATAGACAGTGCCTTCGGTGGTTCCAAAAACGACTTTGTTCCCGCAAACCACCGGGGATGACTTGATCATGCTACCCGACGAATAGGTCCAGTGCAGCTTGGGGCTTGCAGGCAGGTTTGTGGAAATGCTTCCGGTAAGCCGCTGATTACCGCGAAAAATACCCCAGCATCCCTGTTCCTGGGCCGGAACATACAAATGGAGAAAAAAGAAAATCGTCAGCAACGGGTATCTCATGATCCTTTATTCCTGGTTATTTATTATTTTTTATTTCTTATTTCTTATTTTTCAACACCTTACAATTCCTTTTCCCTAATCTCCAGTGCTCCTGTCGGACAGTGCCTTGCTACCATTTGTGCTGTTTTGACCAGTCCGGCATCCATAGATTCATCAAAAGGTATGCCGATAACCACATCAAAACCTCTTCCGATAAAGGTCATTCCATACTTTTCACGGTATTTTTCCGTCAATCGGACACATATTCCGCATTTGATACATTTTTCCTTTTCATACACAACACCTGCCGTCTGGAATTGTTTGGTGATTGCCCTCCGTGGTGTGGTCTGGAATCTCTTCTGATCAGCCTTATAGATGTCGGAATAAATCCTGAGCTTGCAGTTGTCGGCTGCCCGGCAATCGCAGTGCATACATCTTTTTGCTTCTTCCACGGCTTCTTCGGAAGTAAAACCGGCAAAATTATCCGACGGTAAAAGACGTTTCCCGGGATTTGCCTCTTTCAGGTATTCAGCAAATTCCATGGCATGAAGTTTTCCAAAACGGGAGTTAAACATCCGGGGTTCTCCCCTGACTGTTTCGCCGTTCAGGAATTGAATCACTGAAAAAGCCACCTCTTTTCCCTGTCCCACTGAACGGACGGCCAGGCGTGAGGAACGGAGCACGTTTCCGATGGCAAATACCCCTGGTTCAGATGATTCAAAAGTGTCGCGGTTAACCTCTAATCCTTTCGGGCTCCCTTTCAGTTGATATGATTTGGTGAGGTCATCAATGTTTCCGGTAGCAATTACCAAAGCATGGTATGAATTTTTCAACTCTTCAAAGAGGGAATCCTCCACCACTGTATTTGCATGATAGACCACTCCGGTTTTGAGAATGGTGTTGATTTCTTTGTCGAGTATTTCTTCCGTAAGGATTTCCCTGGGGACAGCTGTTCGCAATTGTCCGCCGGGTTTATCCGCTTTGTCAAAAAGGTGGGCTTCCACCCCCTTCAGCCGGAGGTAATAGGCTGCTGCGAGTCCCGCAGGACCAGCACCCACGATGGCCACCCTTTTCCCGTTAAGGGGGGGTACCGGCCATGGGTGGACGTCATTTTCATCACCCACAAACCTTTTCAGCAGGCAGATGGAAACCGCTTCATCGACGGTTTTACGGTGGCATGCCCCTTCGCAGGGAGCCGGGCAAATTCTCCCCAGTACGGCGGGAAGCGCGATATCCCGTTTGACAACTTTCAGACTTTCCTCCCACCTACGGGCTGCGATCAGCCGGTTCATTCGAGGGATGTCCATATGAGCCGGACATCCAAGCTGGCAGGGAGCTTCACAGTCGCCAGTATGTTCACTGAGCAGAAGTTCCAGGGCCATTTTCCGGCCTTCGCGAATCTCCTCATCATCAGTGGTTATCTGCATGCCGTTTGCCGCAGCAATGGAACACGAGGGGAACATCCGGCCTGCATTGTCCTTGACCAGACATAACATACAGGAGGTGAAGTGGTCCAGCTCCTCGTCCATGCACATGGCAGGAATAGGAATACCTGCTGCTTTTGCGGCATCCAGGACTGAAGTTCCTTCGGGAACCTCTACTGTTTGATCGGCTATTTTGAGTCTAATCATGCTTACGTCGTTTCTCAGAAAACATCAATGGCATTTTCAGGACATACCGGCCGGCAGGCGTCGCATCGGATACACGTCTCTGTATCAATAAGATGTTTCTCATGGGGAGTGAAAGGAATGGCATTCACAGGGCAAACCTGGGCACAAAGCGTACATCCGATACAGTTGTCGTTTACCACATATTTGATCAGATGGGTACATTTTCCCGTCGGACACCTTCCCTCCAGGTGGGCTTCATATTCGTCCCGGAAATATTTCAGCGTACTCAGTACCGGGTTGGGGGCTGTTTTTCCCAAGCCGCAAAGGCTTCCCTTTTTGGTCCAGTGAGCAAGTTTTTCCAATTCATCCAGATCCTCCCGCTTAGCCTTTCCCTGGGTAATTTTTTCGAGTATATCGAGCATGCGCCGGGTACCCAGGCGGCAGAAAGTGCATTTGCCGCACGATTCGTGCTGGGTAAAGGAGAGGAAGAATCGGGCAATATCGACCATGCAGTCGGTATCGTCAAGTACCACCAATCCACCGGATCCCATCATGGCCCCCATTTCGTTGAGCGACTCATAGTCAATGGGAGTATCGGCGAGTTCAGCCGGAATGCACCCTCCCGAGGGGCCTCCGATCTGGACGGCTTTGAATTTGCGGCCGTTTGCGATACCTCCGCCTATTTCGAAAATGACCCTGCGGATAGTGGTTCCCATAGGGACCTCGATCAATCCGCCCCGGGCCACCTTTCCCGCAAGGGCGAAAACCTTGGTCCCCTTGCTGTGTTCCGTGCCTATGGCACTAAACCGGGCGGCACCCTCCCGCAATATAAAGGAGATCTGGGCAAGGGTTTCCACATTATTTACCAACGTAGGTTGTCCCATATACCCTTTTTCTGCCGGAAACGGCGGCCTGATATGGGGGTAGCCCCTTTTTCCCATCAGCGACTGGAGCAGGGCAGTTTCTTCGCCACATACAAAAGCGCCGGCTCCTTCGTAAATTTCAGCGTCGAAGGAGAAACCCGATCCCAGAATATTCTCTCCGAGCAGGTTTTCCCGGTAACAGATGGCCAGGGCTTCCCGGATACGCCGCACCGCCAGGGGATATTCCGCCCTGATATAAAAAAACCTTTGGATGCACCTACCGCATAAGCCCCGATAATCATCCCCTCGATCACCCGGTATGGATAAGATTCCAGCAACATACGGTCCATGAATGCCCCGGGGTCGCCTTCATCCCCATTACAAACCACAAATTTCTGCGGATCGGGATTCCGGGCAACCAGTTCCCATTTAATTCCTGATGGGAAACCAGCACCTCCCCGGCCCCGGATATGACTCGCCTTGACCTCCTTCACCACTTCCAATGGGGACATTTCACGCAAAACCCTCGTGGTAGCTTTGAAGCCGCCCCTGGATTTGTACTCTTCAATATCGAGGGGATTGATAATTCCCCTGTATTCTGTGGCAATGGGTATCTGTTTCCCCAAAAATGAACTCACAGGTTTATCCCTGACATCCAACGCATACCGTTCAATGCCTTCCCATTTGGCATCGGTCTGGATGTACTCCACAGAATCCAGCAATGTACTTTTCAATCTGGCATAAAGTCCCGAAGGTTTGAAGTGGGCCGATACGATATCTTTGACATCCTCGGGCTTCACCCTTGAGTAGAGGGTGGGTTCCCCTCCCGTGGGAACGATCTCGACCAGGGGAACCTGATGGCACATCCCCACACATCCCACATGTTTAAGCTTTACCTTCAGCCCTTTGCTGTTGACGGTAGCTTCCACAGCTTTCCGGATTTCATCACTGCCGCTGGCTACACAACAGGATCCCAGCCCGATGCGGATTTCCCCCTGGATCTCCGAACCATCGGCCATACGGTAACTCTTCCCCTCCTTTTTGCCTGCCTGGGATTCAAAATCAGCTACAATTTCATCCACCTGGCTGGTGGTCACATGACCATAGGTGACCTGGTCAATCTGAACTACAGGAGCCAGCGTACAACATCCCAGACAACTTACTTTTTCGAGGGTATATTTTCCTTCACTGTCGGTGGTTTCTCCCTCCTTCAGTTTAAACTTTCTGGTAAAAGCATCGTAAACCTGCCCCGACCCCTTCACATGGCAGGCAGTGCCCACACAAACCTTGATCATATGAACTCCTGCAGGCTGGAGCCGGAACTGGGAGTAAAAACTGGCCACACTGACAATCTCAGCGGGAGTGATATCCGTCTGTTCGCCTATCAGGCGCAAAGCTTCCTCCGGCAGGTAGTTCAATTCCATCTGGACAGCCTGCAGAATGGGAATAAGCTCTTTTTTTCCCTTACCCTTCCCGGCAATTATCCGCGCTACTATTTGGGTTGTGTTTTCCATTCAATGCTTATTTACTCCCGATGCAATAGAGCTTATTTCCGGCCCTTACAAACATCCGGTTATTGGCAAAGGCCGGGGTAGTCATCACTTTGACACCCAGGGAAGATTCCGCAACAAGGGTTTTTTCCCGTGTCAGCGCATATGCCTGTAATTTCCCTTCCGTGTCGAAAATAATCAGCTTGCCGTCGGCAACTACTGGTGAAGAATAATAGCCGGTTCCGCCATCATGTTCCCACAATTTATCCCCCGTTTTGGCATCATAGCATGCCAGAACTCCATAACTGGTCGCCACAAAAAGAAGTCCTTCAGATACCACCGGACTGGCCACTTCCGGGAGGTATTCATCCTGTTCCCAGACGATCTGGCCACCCGCGGGATTGATGGCCACCAGCCTGGCATATTCGTTGGCGGCAAACACAAGTCCTTCGCCATAGGCAGGTGAAGGCCCGACCTCGCCCGACATAACCGATGCACTCCACAGTTCCTTTCCTGTTTCCGCATCATACCCTGCAACCAGGGGATCGGAGGAAAGGATAACCTGGTACCTTCCGCCAATATTGGCCATAATGGGACTTGCCCAGGAAATTTTTACATTCCGGTTGGTTTCCCATAAGGTGTTCCCTGTTTGAACATCCATGGCAATCAGCCTGCGGCCCTTGTTGGTATCGTATTGCACAAAGAGTTTGTTCTTCCAGGAAATCAGGGAGGAAGAGTGTCCGTAATGGTTGTCCGGAATCCCCAGGTTTTTTGCCCATACCCTTTTCCCGGAATAATCGACTGCGAGAACGTCCCCATTCCCGAAAATGGCGTACACACAGTTCCCGTCAGTGGCTACTGAAGGAGCCGCCAGTCCGGTATCATCAGTGGTTTTGGGCGATGAGGCCGGACTTCCCGGTATGTTGTCGACAGGGGCGGTCCACAGGAGTTTACCCCCATACCTGTCAAAACAATAAATTTCTCTTTTCTGAGCATTGGCGCCTGAAAGAAAGAGCCTGTCACCCCAGATTACGGGTGAATTGTTACCTGCCATGGGCACGTTGACCCTCCAAAGGATGTTTTTGCCCGAGGGGCCGTCAAAATCAACCGGCACATTTTTGTGGCCTGACACTCCATTGCCGAATGCTCCCCTGAAGGAGGGATAATGGGCCCTGATCGTACCTGACTCAGGGAAGACAAATGCAAGTGCCTTTTCCGCTTCCGGAGCAGCAGGAGTTTCAGTTCCCGCAGCCAGAGGGATTTCGCTTCCGGCTGCCGCAGCACTGTCGGCAACCACACCACCGCTTCCGGCCAGGGTCAGCGAATCAGCTGTTTCGGAAAGCGGCTCCCGGCCTACCTCGATCACCTCAATACCAGGATCGGCAGGTGCAGGCTGGACCAGTTCTCCTCCGCTGCCGGAGCCGAATGAAGCCAAATGGTTTACCGACGCATAAGAGCCCGCCAGGGCAAGGATAAGCAATGCAGCACCGGAAATGAAAATCCATTTCTGTGAAATAATCCTGGACAGCAGTTCATTTTCACCGCGCAGCTCCGGAATTTCTATTTTAGATTTCAACACGTGGTAAACCCTCAGGGCAAGGGCAAACAGGATGGCACCAAACAACAGCAGATAACTACCGGTTTTGATCTGCCAGTGACTATTGAAATAAGCTTTACGGGCCAGAAGATCCATATTCCGGATGTCGTTTTTCAGGGCATCATCATCAGGATCTTCCGACAGCCGCTGCACCAGCACCTCCATGGCTTTACTCTCCAGCGGATCAAACCTGCTGACCTGCAAGTAGTTGAGAAACAATAAAAATGCCACCGCCAGGCAAAAAATCCCGGAAACAACGGCTACATTTCTGGATAAGGTTATTTTGTTCTCTATATTCATCATGGTTTGATATAGGATGGTCAACTTTTTTTCTCCACCGGACAATAATCCATACATCTTCCGCAACTGTAACAATCCCCGCTGTTGGGCAGGTAATCCTCATTTCGTCTGAAAATCACCTGATTCAGGAGGGTCATGCCAATTACCAGTCCAATGAATGCCCCGGCGGCAGTGCTTCCGTAGAGAAATTTCTTCCGGATTCCCCTGGCTTCCCCCACCAGTTGGTCCATGGTTTTTCCTGAACTCAGGAAGGTTTGCACATCGATATGATCCGGGTCATTTTTCACTTCCGGATGGGTAATCAGCAATTCTGCCAGATAGACACCGGGATTTGCTTTGGAAAGCCAGGTGTGGGACTTATAGCCCACAAAACCTCCGGCAACCACCCACACAGGAATCAGCACCACATAAAGGAGGAACCGCTTTGCTCCACCGCGCGATCCACTGATTACTTTAGGATCGGTGGGATGGTCGATGGCATCAAACGGACAGGAGGTGGTGCAGAGCTTACAGCGGATGCAATGGGAAGGAGTAATGGTCATGTGCCATTTGGATACCGTGGAAGTCCATTTCAGCAAAACCCCATAAGGACATAAGAACCGGCAGTACGGCCGCCCGATAAACAATCCTGTCAGCAGGAATGCCACCCCCAGGATAGTCATCAGATATGGTGCGTCCATCCGGAAGATCCCTACAAAAGGATCGTAACGGCAAATCAGAAAATCGGTTCCCGTGACAGCGAACAGAATGGCCAGGGCAAGGTAGATATAAGGGATCAGACCCAGTGTTTTCCGGAGCCACGAGGGCATGGAAATCGGTTTCACGATGATGAGGTCCTGTATGGCCCCCAGCGGACAGGCAGCACCGCAGAAAACCCTGCCGAAGAAAAGGCTGAAGATCAGTGGTAACAGAAAAAAGAGGAGTACCGTGATCGAAATGGTATAACCGGGATCAGCATAAGAAAGCGCCACATTCTGCAACGACCCCACCGCACAAATACAGCCATTGCGGTAAAAACCAAAATACAGCAGTGTAAATACCGACAACCAGAGGATGCCCTGTCTCGACCGTTTGCGCAGAACAAACCATGCCGACAAAGACATAACACCCAGGAGTACAACCACATCGAGCCACTCCATGGCCGTGGAACGGGGCTCCGGGGTTACCGTGTCGGGTTGCTCATACCCGGATTCAAATTCCGGCTTGGGAAACCGCTGCTGCTGCCCGTAAACCCCGCTGCCCAGCATGGACATCAGGATCATTACCAGAATAAATCTGGCAGTCATTTTATATTGTATCTTCATAGAATACTTAAAACATTCAACCTCGACCTCTACCCATTTGGCGATTTGATGATTTGACGATTTGTCGGGTTTCAAATAAATCAATAAATCAATATATCAACAAATCGACAAGTGATATCCTTAATCTTAACCTCGACCTTAACCTCAATTCTGATATTCTGATCTTCTGATCTTCTAATCTCTTGAAAAGCTTCCCTTCACCTGGTAGGCTTCGCTGACTTTCACACGCCGGATGGCATCTGAGGGACAGGATCGTGCAATGGCGCACTGGTTACAATTTACACAGATGTGGTGCATGATCTGAAGGTGTAATGATCCATTCCCGAAGGAAGTACATCCTTTGACGCATTTGGCGCATCCGATGCAAAGCTCTTCGTCGATTTTATATTCGAAATAAGGTTCTTCAATAAATTTCCGGCTGATGGCAGCAGTCGGGCAAAGCTGATTTTCCCCTGCGGTGCTGAGGGCATTGCTGTTGGGTTTCAGATATCCTCCGCATAAATCGCAATATCCGCAAAGGTCGTAAGCGTGGACACATTTCACGGCTGAGGGAGACAGAACACATTCAGTGGCACATCTTCCGCATTGGGTACATTTAAAGGGGTCGATCTGCCAAACCCATTTTTCGCCGTTCATTCCGGCTGCTGCAAATCCGGCTACGCCACCCAGCGCGAGGGCTAGCGAGATCCGCGCCCCTCCCCGGATAAATTCCCGCCTCGATTTTATTTTATCATTTTCCATAGCGGCTCTTTTTCAAGTTACAAGAGTCTGATTGCCGGCACTTTCCACAGGCATCCGACTCCGCACAGCTTTTTGCACGGGATACTTTTCCGGAAAGGAAAAGGTAGCCTGTTGCCGCGATGAGTCCGGCGGATACAACTCCCCGGATGTTCTTTTTCAGGAATTCCCTCCTCAGCATGGTTTTATTTTTTTTCAAAAACACGAATCATTTTCTTAAAAGGATCGAGCACATACACCCTTCCTTCTTCATCACAGACCAGGTCAGGAGCTTTCTGGTCTTCGGTGAATTTAGCCGGAGCAGCCACCACACCCACCAGTTCTCCTGATGCTTTGTATTCTTTAATCCGGACCACCCCCTTTTCCGCCGTGACAAAGTTACCGTCAGGCAGGGAGGCTATCTGGGCAGGATTACAACAGCCACTGAAACCTTTCACCCCTGAGAAGGATGAAGTCCAGAAACCTCTCAGCACCCCGTCGAATGTATAATTTTCAAGGGCATGTTTTCCGGGATTCACTATCCAAAGTTCACCAAACGGGTTCACCAGCAAATCGAAACAGGGGCTGGGTACAATAAAACCATGGTTACTGTCGTCCCCTGATTTTCCTTCAAATTCAGTTTCTTTCACACCTTCTTTGGTAAACCTGTAAACCACTCTTTTGCCTGCGTCAGCTGCGAAAACTTTTTCCCCGGCCACATCGATCGAGGTAATGACAGAATTTTCGGACAGTCCCGAAAATGTGGACACAAGGGAACCGGCAGTGTCGAGGGCCAGGATCTGGTCACCTCCACCCACAAAGTAGCGGTCACCAGAAGCTTTGATGCACACCGGATCTATTGGCACAGTAAACTCATGCAGAATCTCCCCTGAAAGGTCAATGGCCACAATCCGGCGGTCACCGGCTGCCACCAGCCTTCCATCCGCATAGGAAAGGGCTGCCGGATTTTCCAGGTTAAGTTTAAAATTGCGGCTCTCTCTGTAAAGTATCATCTCTTCGGGAACTTCCGTTTGTGAGGCCATGTCGTACGCGTAAGGATTGGCCTTCTGTCGTCCCGGATGATTGGAGAGGTATTCCACGGCAATAACCCCGGCAATGAGCAGAGCCATGCCGATCAGAAAGAATGTGACAGCCTTGTTCTTCATAATTCCGGTTATTTCCGCAAGTTAATACAAATCATGGTTTTGGAATCACGGGCTACCAGGAATCCATCGGCAAGTGCCAATGGAGCCCATGCATCATGTCCGTCGGTGATAACCCTGGCCTGGTCAAGTTCCTTGTAACCTGAAACCGAGGGCTGCAGGATGAAAAGGGTACCCTCTTCGTGAAGCAGGAATATTTTTTGGTCTGCGATGAAATAAGGTCCCAGACCGAAACGCTTATCAGAACCGCTTGCCCACACAATTTTGCGGGTATCGGAGGGGTTGACGCACACCATCTGATTTCGAAGGGGGCCACCGTCCTTAGGCAGAATACCGAAAAGATGGCCTTCCCAGAAAAGCGGCGTTTGTTGTTCGCAGGCCAATCCTCCGCTGGGTTTGTACTCATCGCGCATTTCCACTGTAAAACCTTCACCGGATTCCTGCAACTGAATGACCATACTTCCCGCACCATATCCTGCAGTGATGAAAATCTTCCCGTTGGGCATACACACTGGGGAAGGGGCAACCACCTGTTTGTTCCAGGCATCCGTTTCCCAGAGCACTTTACCTGCGTCGGGACCCCCGGCAGCGATTCCGGCCATTCCTCCGGAAGCACTGTAGACATACATCTTCCGGCCGGCAAAAGTATAAGGGACAATGGAAGAGTGCGACATTTTCCAGCCCTTTGGATTGGGGGTCTCCCAGATTTTCCTGCCGGTAAGAAGATCCACACCGATCATCAGAGCGGTCCCTCCTGTGGCAAAAACAGCAGTATTGCCATCGATCAGCGGGCACTGCCCCGTATACCACAAAGGCACTTCCGACTGGTATTCCTTTTCGATGTCAATGCCCCAGCGGAAATCTCCCGTTACACGGTCAAGGCACATGACATGGCAGCGTGGTCCCAAGGTCACAATGAAACTATCGGTAACCGCCGGCACTGTCCGCGACATCCCATGATTCCGCTTCACGTGAACTTTATATCCCCTCCTCCACTGTTCCTTCCCTGAGGAGAGTGAAAAACAGCGGAGGTAGTCGGCATATTCAGCTTCGCTGTAATCCAGTACATACACAAGACCTTTGTAAATGGCGGCCCCGGAATGGCCTTCTCCCAGTTCGACCGACCAGCGGATGTCGGGACCGGAAGTTCCGAATTTCGACAACAAGGGAATTTCAGAACGTGAGATATTGTCCAGGTTTTCACCACGGAAACGGGGCCAGGTTTCTGACATCGGAACATAATCGTCTGCAAACCGGTCAAAGAGGGTGCCGATAAGCACAGTATCCCCGGCACCTCCGGAACCCCGGTTATCCATGCCAGGAAGACTCTGGGTAAGATCACGGGTTGGATCATGGGTTACCCACCAGATCAAAAAGACAACTGACAATGTTGCCAATATGTAGGTTGCAATTTCAGGGATTTGATTCTGGTCAATTTTCACGGTTTATCCTTATTGGATTTTGTACACCATCAGGACTTCACCATGACGGAGAAACATTTTTCCGTCACGTATAAATGGGTGCGCCCAGTGGGGCCCCGTACCTTCAGTCACCCGGAAGGAACTTACAAGGTTGAACTTCTCAGGATCTGGCTTTACCAACCCCACGTGTCCCCTCTTCTCTTCGTAAAGATAAAATAAACCGTCGGCAAACACAATGGAGCCCTTGTTTTCCCATGTGGTTTCCCACTTCACCTCACCGGTGTTCCAGTCAAGACACGCCCAGTTACCCTTGCCATTGTTAATCCAGTTGGATCCATAAATGAAACCATCCACAAGAACAACTCCATGGTGGTGATTATCAAGCACCTCGCTGCTATATTTCTCTGTAACTCCGGTGCCATCTTCCTTTATTTTCAGCATGACAGCTTTGTAATCATACCCCATGGTGATAAAAATCTCATCCTTGTGAAAGATGGGGGTATTGGCCCATATCAAACCTGGCTGGTCCCATTTTTCACTGTTCCAGTACTTGTACGACCATGCCACTTTCCCGGATTCCGGAACGATAGCAATCAGGTTTTGTCCGGTTGCTGCCAGGATAAACCTGAAATCGCCGTATTCATATATCACAGGTGAAATATAGCAACGGGGACCACCTACCGGTTCAGTGCGCCATACCTCTTTTCCTGTCAGTTTGTCAAAAGCCACTACGGAAGTTTTTTCCCCTCCCGGAGAGCAAATCACCTGGTCGCCATCGACCAGAGGACTTTCGGAAACTCCCCAGAAATGCCATTCTGATTCATAATCGCGGTCAACCTCCACAGCCCAGATTTCGGATCCATCGGCCCGGTTCAGACAACTGAGACGGCCCGATCCCGACAACAGGTAAATCCTCTCTCCGTCGATGGTGGGAGAAGTGCGGGTGTCGGGATAGGACTTCACCCACGAACGGCCATAGGTATGCTGCCAAAGAATTTTCCCTTCCATGTCAACGGCAGAAATATAATCAAGGGTATCTTTCATCCCTGTGATATAAATGACATTGTCAACCATGATGGGCGAAGAAAAACCCTTTCCCAGGTTTTCCACCTTGAGCAAAAGTTC
>CAYYJE010000030.1:13028-30639 GCA_964472165.1 uncultured Prolixibacteraceae bacterium
GCAATCAGGGCGTTGCCGTGGCGCACAAGGAGCCGGCCGCTGTCGATGACCGGATGAGCCCAGTGTTGGGCTGTTCCCTGGGTCACTTTAGTCTGGGAAATGATTTTCAGTTCCCCGGGATCCGCCAGGAAGAGTTCGCCCCTTTCGGTGTAGCCAAAGAGGAGGCCATCGGCAGCGATTGCCGTCCCGTTGGCCAGCCCTTTAAGCTGGTGTTTCTCTTCTCCGGTTTTCCAGTCAACAGCCATCCAGTAACGGCTTTTATCGCCTGAACCATAAATTGCTCCATTCACTAAAACTGCACCTCCAATACGGTTGTCCATGGTTTTGGTCACCCATTCCGGATGAACTGAACTCCCGTCGGCCGACAATTTCAATTTCACCCCCCCTTGTCCGTATCCGCTGAAACAGAAAAGTGCCCCGTCGTGATAAATGGGGGTATTTGCCTGGACACTCCACTGGTTGGGATGGTGATGTACCCACAACAGCTTTCCTTTGACTGCATCCACACCTGCGATATATGACCCTGTGTGGGTAACCAGCAGGGTACGTCCCGGAATTTTCACCAACAAAGGTGTGCAATACCCCGAAAGATCCTCTTTGATATTAACCGACCACAGCAATTCCCCATTTTTACGATTAAGTGCCACAAGTGTTTTTTCAGGTCCTCCGGGAGTCACATAGAGCATATCCCCCTCAATCACAAAAGTTTCTGTAACCCCCCATTGAATATTCCGTCCCCCAAACTCTTTGAAGGTATCTTTCTGCCATTTCACTTTTCCGGTTCCGGCATCCATACAGGTGACCACACCCAGCCCCGAATACTGATAAAGCAAATCTCCCACTATGACAGGGGTGCTACGGGACCCCGGATAGCTTTCTGTAAATTCCGGTCCGTAGGGAGCTTTCCAGAGAAGTTTGCCTTCATTCGTGAGGGCATACACATAACCTGTGTTTTCCTCAGTGCCGGATGTATATATCTTGTTGTGGATCACTACAGGAGATGAAAAACCTGCCCCCAACTGTTCGTAGCTCCATAAAACCTGAGGACCCTCCACAGGCCAGCTTCTGAGCAGTCCAGTATCGTCATAATTCCCGTTGCCATGGGGTCCCCGCCAGCGGGTGGGTGTCTGGGCAAAAAGAAATATACTCGCGGTCAGCAACAAAACGGTAACAATCGCTTTATTTCTCATATTCAAAACAGTTTCGTATTAGAAAAAAACATCTTTCCTCTTTTCAATTGGGTCCGAAATTAATTTAAAAATTCATAAACCTGTGAAAATTAACAGCATGTTAACAAAATGAAGCGTCTGTCTGAAATCATGCAAATATCCTGCCTGAACTGTCAGGCAACCTTCTCTTCCGACAAGGATTTCCAAATACCGTGGAAAGTAAATAACCAGGTTAATCCGGATCTTCTTCAGGGCCCATATCCCCTGTTTCCTCACCTGCTTTCTGTTGGTTCAATATCTCAACAATCTCAACCGGATTCAGCCGCTTCACATTGGTGATTACCATGTCATCCTGTAAAAAATTACCGTATTGATTACACTCATCAATAATTCCCCGGAAAATATCCTTTAAGGCAGCTTTTAAGGGAAGAATCACAACTGCTGAGGAATAATCCAGCATTTCAGAAAACTCTTCCACTTCTCCTTCATTTTTTTCTACTACGAATTTCAACTCATCACGGAGTAGTTTTTTCTGCATTCCGGTAAGTTCCTTCCCCTCATTGTTGAGGAAAACCACAAAATATCTCAACTTCTGTCCCTTGCCTCCCAACCCTGTGGAAATAAAAATCTGCTGCTCATCCAGAAGAGAACTTTGCAACAGCATCCGGCTTTCCTGCAAAGCCAGTATTGCCCAGTCCTTCAAACCGGGATCCGGATCCAAAAGATATTTTTCAATGGTACGGAATGATTCCACTTCAACCGAAGATGCAAGTGAAACCAATATCTTCTTCTTAACCAGCGGAGTAACCTCAGGATCAAAAAGCCGGGCTTTTTGTGCGGTCAAACGGTTTACTTCCTTCCCTTTCCGAAATTTCCTGGCAAACTTAAAATACTCCATCTGAAGCTGCACATCGATCTGCTCTTCCAGCACATTGAAATTTTCGGGAATTTTCTCCAATGCTTCCTGAATTTTCCTATAAAGCAACTCCTCGTCCATTTAATCACCTAATAATTCATACAAAAATAGCACCTTCCGCAAATTTCCGTCTAAAAAAAGTCAATTATGTGAATTTCCTCCTCTCCGGGACGCTTGATGCGTGGTAAAAATTTATATTTGCAACGGCTATTTATAATTAATTTAAATAAAAATACCGCGATATTGAAGCTCAGCGAAGTCAGGAATAACGAAACAGTGGTGATTACCAAGATCCTGGGGCATGGATCCTTCCGCAAGAGGATCAATGAGATGGGGTTTGTGAAGGGGAAGGAGATCACGGTGATCAAGAATGCGCCCTTTAACGGGGCCATTGAGTACCGTATTCTGAACTATAACATCACGCTTCGCCGGTCGGAAGCCGAGCAGATAGAAGTGGTTTCCCAGGCCGACTATGTGGTTCCCGGGGAAACGGGCTATGAAGGAGTGATCCAGCGGGAGGAGAAAGCCGGGGAGGTGCAGGTCAGGGGAAAGAGCATCAACGTGGCGTTGGTGGGAAACCCGAATGCCGGGAAGACCACCCTGTACAACGCCCTATCGGGTTCCCGCGAGAAAGTCGGGAATTACAGCGGGGTGACCGTGGATATCCGAAAGACCAGTTTTGATGCCTTCGGATACCATTTCAACATCTATGACCTTCCGGGGACATACAGTCTGACGGCTTACACCCCCGAGGAGATTTACATCAGGAAGTTCATCTACGAGGAGACACCCGACATTGTAATCAATGTTCTGGAGGCCACCAACCTCGAGCGGAGTCTTTTTCTGACCACCCAGCTGATCGACATGGACCTGCGGATTGTGGCAGCGCTCAACATGGTCGATGAGCTGGAAAAGGAGCATCAGACACTGAGCCATGACAACCTGGGGCGTCTTCTGGGGGTTCCCTTTGTGCCAACCGTGAGCAACCGGGGACAGGGATTGCAGGAGCTTTTGCAGCGGGTAATCAGCGTGTACGAGGGAAAGGATCCCGTCACCCGTCATATCCATATCAACTACGGAACTGAGATAGAATCGTCGATCGGCGTCATCAGGGCAAAGATCAGGGAGAACAAGCCCATTACCGACAAGATCAGTTCACGTTTTCTGGCCATCAAAATGCTGGAGAAGGACAAGCAGGTGCTGGAGCTGATGGCCGATTACCGCAACTACATGGGGATTGTGGCTCTCACGCACCGGGAGATCACGCGCATTGAGGGATTGTTTGCCGAAGAGAGCGAAACAGTGGTCACCGATGCCAAATACGCCTTCATTTCGGGAGCCCTGAAGGAGACTCTCCGGGCACCAGCGCCCCGGGTGAGGAATATTTCCGATAAGATCGACCGGGTGATGACCCATCCTAAGCTCGCCTTTCCCCTGTTTGCCGGAATCCTCTTCGTGGTTTTCTGGGCGACCTTCACCCTTGGGGCTTATCCCATGGAATGGATCGACGCGGGAATTTCCTGGTTCAGCGACGGACTGCGCTATATCCTTCCCGACGGCATGCTCAAGGATATGCTGATCGACGGCATCATCAGTGGCACGGGAAGTGTGCTGGTCTTCCTGCCCAACATCCTGATCCTTTTCTTTTTCATCTCGCTGCTCGAAGGCACGGGATATATGGCCCGGGCGGCCTTTATCATGGACAAGATCATGCACCGTTTCGGGTTGCACGGCCGCTCCTTCATCCCCATGATCATGGGGTTCGGGTGCAACGTACCCGCCATCATGGCCACGCGGACCCTCCGCAACAAGGGGGACAGGATCCTCACCATGCTCATCATCCCCTTCATGTCGTGCAGCGCCCGCCTGCCCGTATACATCCTGATCATTTCGGCCTTTTTCAGCAGCCATCAGGCCCTGATCCTCATCGGCATATACGCCTTCGGCATTGTCGTGGCCTTTCTGACGGCCCAGGTTCTCAATCATCTGGTGTTCCGCAACAAGGAAACCCCCTTCGTCATGGAACTCCCGGCATACAGAATGCCGACAGCGCGGAATATCTTCTTCCACATGTGGGACAAGACCAGGCAATACCTGAAGAAGATTGGCACGGTAATTCTGATCGGGGTGGTGATCATCTGGGCGCTGGAGTATTTTCCGAGGACCGCTCCCTCTGCTTCTCCGGAATCGACCCCACCTTCAGCGACCGGCTCCTCAGCGCTTCCGGCAGCAGAAGCCCCGGCACCGTCTGTCTCTTCTCTGTCTCCGGAAAATGTTCCTGTCATAACCAGGGATGAATCCGTTGATGAAGCCGTTGATGTTGAGACCCGCCGGCTTTCCAACTCCTACCTGGGACGCATGGGCAGGACTATTCAGCCGGTGATGTCGCCCCTGGGTTTTGACTGGAAGATGAGTATCGCCCTACTGGCCGGACTACCTGCCAAGGAGATCATCATCAGCACCATGGGAGTGCTTTATCAGTCCGACGTGGAAGAGTCGACCGTCAACCTCCAGGAAAAACTGAAAAACGAAGTCCACGCCAGCGGCAAGCTCCGGGGAACCCCGGTTTTCAACACCGCCTCGGGCCTGGCCTTCCTGGTGTTCATCCTGATCTATTTCCCCTGCATCGGCGTGGTGGCCGCCATCAGCAACGAATCGGGCCACTGGAAATGGAGTCTCTTTTCAATTATCTACACCACCCTGCTGGCCTGGATGCTGGCCTTTATCACCTACCAGGGAGTCTCCCTGCTGATCCTTTAGCCCTATGACCCAGGAAATCATCACCTATATTATTATTATTGCTGCCGCCACGGCAGCCTTATGGAAGCTTTACCGCCGGCCGGGGAGAAAGCGCAAAAAGGAAGATTGCGGCAAGCCACAGTTCGACGGAGGTTCGGGTTGCGGAAGCTGTGCCGCCGACTGCCCCCTGAAACCAGGAGCGCATTAAAATAAAAAAAGCCTGTTATCTTTGTTACACGTTGACATCAGGTGCTGAAGGTCACCTCCATCACAGCTCCTGCTCAACGCTAACCCAACAATACCTGAGAAAAATGAGGAAAATAGCGCTCCTTACCCTGGCGATTGTTCTGGCAGCCTGCCAATCCCCGGAAACAAAAAGTCCCCCCCCCGAAGAGGGAAAAATCGTCGTTTACCAGGTCTTCACCCGTCTTTTTGGTAATACCCACACCACCAACAAACCCTGGGGAACCCCTGAGGAGAATGGCGTGGGTAAGATGAATGATTTCACGGACAAGGCGCTGCAGGAGATCAAAGCGCTGGGGGTGACCCATATCTGGTATACAGGAATTCCGCACCACGCCACGGTGACCGGTTACTCCTCCTTTGGCATCACCCCCGACGATCCCGACGTGGTCAAGGGGCGTGCCGGTTCTCCCTATGCGGTCAAGGATTACTACAGTGTCGATCCCGACCTGGCGGTGGACCCCGCCAAACGGCTGGAGGAGTTCCGCAGTCTGGTGGAGCGGAGCCATGCGGCCCAGCTGAAGGTGATCATCGACATTGTCCCCAACCATGTGGCCCGCCGCTATGAGAGCATCGACAAACCCGACGGGGTGGTGGGTTTCGGGGAGAACGACGACACCACGGTGGAATATGCCCGCGACAACGACTTTTACTATATTCCCGGAAAGCCTTTCGAGGTTCCGGAAGCACAACAGGGCTACCGGCCCCTGGGTGGCGAGGCGCATCCCCTTGCCGACGGACGATTTGAGGAGAATCCTGCCAAATGGACAGGGAACGGATCACGGGAATCCCGCCCTTCCCACTGGGACTGGTACGAGACCGTGAAAATCAACTTCGGGGTGCGGCCCGACGGCACCAAAGATTTCAACCTGCTGCCCGACGGCTATGACCAGCGGCCGGTGGCCGACCACTTTGCCTTCTGGGAGGGGAAAAGCGTTCCAGCTTCATGGGTGAAATTCCGCGATATCGCCCTTTTCTGGCTCGACCAGGGCGTCGACGGCTTCCGCTTCGACATGGCCGAGATGGTGCCGGTGGAATTCTGGAGTTTCATGAATTCCGCCATCAAAAACAAAAACCCGGAGGCTTTCCTGCTTGCCGAGGTCTACAATCCCTCGCTATACCGCGATTATATTCACAAGGGAAAGATGGATTACCTCTATGACAAGGTGGAGTTGTACGACACGCTGAAGAACATCATCCAGGGGCGGGGTTCCGCCGACCACCTGGCGGCCATCCAGGCGGGACTGGCCGACATAGAGCACCACATGCTGCACTTCCTCGAAAACCACGACGAACAACGCATCGCCAGTCCGGAGTTTGCCGGCGACCCCCGGAAGGCCCTGCCGGCCATGGTCCTCTCGGCCACCATCAGCACCTCTCCCACCATGATCTATTTCGCACAGGAGGTAGGGGAACCGGGAGCTGAGGAGCCCGGCTTCGGGGATCCGTCACGCACTTCCATCTTCGACTACATCGGAGTGCCCCACCACCAGCGGTGGATGAACGGCGGTGCCTTCGACGGCGGCGCCCTCCTTCCTGAAGAGGCCGCCTTGCGCGACTATTACAGGAAACTCCTGAACTTCACCCTGGGCAGTTCCGCCCTTATGGGAGAATACCGCGAAATACACACCTACAACCGGGAAGCGACCGAAGGGTATGGCGATAAGCTCTTCAGCTTCGTCAGATGGGCGGAGGGAGAAAAGCTGATCATCGTTTGTAACTTCGACGCCGAACAGCCGCAAAATGTGGAACTGGCCATTCCGGAGGAGGTCATCACTGCCTGGGGGCTTAAAGAGGGCAATACTCCCCTCTCCGACCAGCTGTCGGAAGCAAAAAACAAACTGAAGGTGAACGAAGGCCGGGGAACCGTAGGTCTGGAGATCCCCCCGCTGGGGTCGGTGATCCTGAAGGCAGAGATCAGGTGATCTGACAAATGGTCCATCAGGTGACCATCAGGATTATGCCATTCCTCATGGAATTATCTGTTTTGAAAGTGTAAATTTGCCCATCCATAAAAAATCGCAAAAAGTGAGAAAAATAGTATTAACCATTGTCATAGCGGGAATGCTGATTTCCTGCGGCAAGAAACAAACGCAAACGACTGAGGTGATGAATCCCTTTTTTGAGAAGTACGACACCCCCTATGAGGTGCCGCCGTTCGACAAGATCCTGAACGCCCATTATCTTCCCGCCTTCACGGAGGGGATGACGCAGCACGCTGCAGAAATTGAGGCCATTGCCGCCAACGCTGAGGCGCCGACCTTTGCCAACACCATTGAAGCCCTTGACCGGAGCGGCGATCTGCTCGACAGGGTCTCCATCGTGTTTTTCAATGTCAAGGAAGCGCACACCAACGATTCGCTCAACGTCATTGCCGAAGAGGTAGCCCCGAAGCTGTCGCAGCACAGGGATGCCATCATGCTGAACGAGGCGTTGTTCGCCAGGGTTAAAGCGGTCTACGACAGCCGTGACAGCCTTTCGCTCAATCCGGAACAGATGAGGCTTCTGACCGAGACCTTCAAGGATTTCGTGCGCGGAGGCGCCAACCTTCCGGCCGATAAAAAGGAAGAACTTAAGAAGATCAACGAACAGCTGTCGCTCCTCGACCTGAAATTCGACAAGAACCTGCTGGCCGAGACCAACGGTTTCAGGATGGTCATTGACAACGAGGCCGATCTGTCCGGACTTCCGGAGAATGTGGTGGCCGGTGCCGCCGAAGAGGCCAAAGCTGCCGGCATGGAGGGCAAATGGGTCTTTACCCTGCAGAAGCCCAGCTGGATTCCCTTCCTTACCTATTCCGAAAGGAGGGAACTCCGCGAGAAGCTCTACAAGGCGATGTACAACCGCGCCAACAACGACAATGAATCTGACAACAAAGAAGTAATCAAACAGTACCTGACCTTGCGGTTACAGAAGGCCAGCCTGATGGGATACCCCAACTGGGCCTCTTTCGTGGTCGACGACAACATGGCCAAAACCCCGGAGAATGTATATGACCTGCTCAAGAAGGTGTGGGAACCCGCCATTGTCAGGGCTAAAGAAGAGGCCGCCGACATGCAGGCGATGATCGACCGCGAAGGCGGCGATTTCAAACTCGAGAGCTGGGACTGGTGGTATTTTGCCGAGAGGGTGCGGAAGGAGAAGTTCGACCTCGATGAGGAGCAGCTGCGTCCATACTTCGAGCTGAACAACGTGCGCGACGGCGTCTTCGCCGTGGCCACCAAGCTGTACGGACTCACCTTCGCCAAAATGGAGAACATGCCCCTTTTCCACCCCGAATGCGAGGTGTACGAGGTGAAAGACGGCGACGGTTCCCTGATCGGGGTGCTGTACATGGACTATTTCCCGCGTGAATCGAAGAAGGGCGGCGCCTGGATGACCAACTACCGCGAGCAGTATACCACTCCCGACGGGGTCAACGTACGGCCGGTGGTCTCCATCACCTGCAACTTCTCCAAGCCTGTGGGTGACAAACCCTCCCTGCTGAGCTACGACGAAGTGGAGACTCTCTTCCACGAATTCGGCCATGGCCTCCACGGACTCCTGTCGCAGTGTACCTACAAAAGCCTGGCCGGCACCAACGTACCGCGCGACTTCGTGGAACTTCCCTCCCAGATCATGGAACACTGGGTCGACCAGCCCGAAGTGCTCAGGATGTATGCCCGCCATTACCAGACCGGAGAGGTGATTCCCCAGGAGCTGATCGACAAGCTTCAGGCGGCCGGCAAGTTCAACCAGGGATTCGTCACCTCGGAATTCATCGCCGCGGCGCTCCTCGACATGGACTACCACACCCTGACCAGTGCCGGGAACATCGACGTCAACGCCTTTGAGCAGCAGGCTATGGAGAAGATCGGGCTGATCAGCGAGATCATCCCCCGCTACCGCTCCACCTATTTCGCCCATATCTTCTCATGGGGGTATTCGAGCGGCTACTATGCCTATACCTGGTCGGAAGTGCTCGACGCTGACGCATTCGAAGCCTTCAAGGAGGCCGGCAACATCTTTGACCCGGTGGTGGCCAAAGCCTTCCGCACCAACGTGCTGGAAAAGGGCGGCACCGAAGATCCGATGAAGCTTTACCTTCAGTTCCGCGGCAAGGAACCCAAAATCGAACCGCTGTTGAAAAACCGCGGATTATTCTGACAGAACTTATATGAGAAAATCCGTATTAATTCCTGCACTGGCAATCTTTTGCCTGTCGTCGGTATTTGCGCAGAACAGAGCCTGGAAAATGAGGGAGAATGTTCCCCTGGATTCCATCCGGCTGAGCGATCCGGCGATCCTTGCCGACAAAAACACATCAACCTATTATATGACCGGAACCGGGGGTATGTTGTGGAAGAGCAGGGATCTCAAATACTGGACAGGTCCTTTCCGGGTTGCCCTGACCGATCCGGAGTCGTGGATGGGGAAAAATCCGATGATCTGGGCTGCCGAACTCCACGAATACCAGGGGAAATACTACTATTTCGCAACGTTTACCAACCGGGAGGTTAAAATCGACACCATCAGGGGGAATGTCATTGAACGTCGTGCCAGCCATGTGCTGGTCAGCGATCACCCCGGGGGGCCTTATGTACCGATGAAGGATCCCGAATACCTGCCCGCCCGTATGCCCACCCTTGACGGCACCTTCTGGGTAGATACCGACGGAAGGCCCTACATGGTCTATTGTTACGAATGGTTGCAAAACTGGAATGGCACCATTGAAAAGATAGAACTGAAAGCCGACCTGAGCGGCCCCGTGGGTGAAGGAAAGGTGCTGTTCCGGGCCAGCGATTCCCCCTGGAGCAAAGAGATGGATGAAAACGGCAAGGTCATCCCCAATAAGGTCACTGACGGTCCATGGTTGTTCCGGACTCAAACCGGGAAGTTGGGGATGTTATGGACCAGTTGGGTGTTTGATGTGTACACGCAGGGGGTGGCCTATTCAGGGAGCGGCACTTTAGATGGCCCCTGGATCCAGGAACCGAAACCCATTACACCTTCCAATCACGGACATGGCATGTTGTTCCGAACGCTTGAAGGGAGGCTGCTGATGTCAGTCCACAGCCACTACCTGGATAAAGAAGGCCGTACCATTCGCATACCCCGGTTGTTTGAAGTGGATGATTCGGGCGACAAAATCGTCATTGGCCGGCAGGTCAGATGAACTACTTCCTGAATCATCTGATTTAATGCAATTCGTCGGGCCACGGAGCTAAGGAACCATTGGTTCTGAAGGAAGGGCGCAGGGCGCCGGCATTGCGAAGGTAATTGCCCAGGCGTGCCGACAGGTCGGCCACCTTATCCGGGTGAAGAGCAGATCTGTCGATCTGTTCACCGATATCCTCCGCAATGTTGAAGAGTTCCTTTTTGCCGTCGGCATACCAGTACACGAGTTTCCAATCGCCCCTGCGGATGGTACTGGTGGTGCCGATGCCCGGACCGCTGGCCCCCCACTTGTTGGGACAGTGCCAGACCAGGTCGCGGTCAGTTGCAGTGCTTCCCTGCCCCAGCAGCATGGGCACAAAACTTTTTCCGTCGATTTGCTGAACAGTTTCGTACTTCCTTACGCCGGCCATCTCAAGGATTGAAGGGAAGAAATCCTCGACAATCAGATAGTCGTTACACACGGAAGCAGCTTTTACTTTACCGGGCCAGGAGACAATCATGGGCTCGCGGATTCCGCCTTCATAAGCCGATCCCTTGCCGCTCCGCAAAGGAAGGTTGTGGGTATGTGGCTCACCTCCCCGGGCATGTGCACTCAATCCCCCGTTATCCGACATAAAGAGAATAATGGTATTTCCTGAAATTCCTCTTTTTTCCAAATGATCCATCAAATCACCCAGGCTCTGGTCCATGCCTTCCACCATGGACGCATATCTGGCTTCGCGTTCCGGCAATCCCATCTTTATGTATTTGTTGTAATACCGGTGATCGGGTTCTAGGGGAATATGGACCGTATAATGGGCCATGTAAAGATAAAAGGGCTTGTTTTCAGCCAAGGATTTGTCAATGGCAGCCATGGCTTCCAGAGTCAGGGCATGCGTCAGATTGATGGAGTCACCATGGTATTTTTCGAGTCCGGGTACTCCCCGGGGAGGAGAATAACCTCCTTTTTCCGAATTTCCGAAATTTCTCTCTCCCAGAAAACTGCCAGGGCTGCCAGCTGCATGTCCGGCAATGTTGAGGTCAAATCCAAGGTTCAGCGGATCAGCTCCGGGAGTATCCATCGTCCCCCAGTGAGCTTTGCCGCAGTGAATGGTAAAATATCCGTTTTGACGCAGAATTTCAGGAAGCGTAGTGGCATATATTCCTCTCTCGATGGTATCGGCAGGCTGGAGGCCATTTAGATTCCATTCCGGAAATTCGAGTATTTCATCAGACTTGTCCTCTGAAATATCCCGCCGTAAAGTCCAGTTTGTGACCCCATGCCGTGCCGCGTTCATCCCCGTCATCAGACTGGTGCGGGTAGGCGAACTTACACTGCAGGCATATGACTGGGTGAATTTCATACCCTGGGAGGCCAGCCGTTCCATGCCTGGAGTCGCATACAGCCCGTTATAAGGAGTCTTTTCGGTATGAAAAGGCACCGAGGTATCCTGCCACCCCATGTCGTCGACCAGGAAAAGAAGGATATTGGGTCTCTCTTCAGCGGAAGAAGGGGTGCACCCGCTCAATGGGACCAGGGCAGTGGCCAATCCTGTGCCCATCGTTATGACGGAACATCGAAGAAGTTTCATCGCTTCACTATTTTGAGGTGAAGTTAGCGGTTTTTATAAAAATGTTGAAATTAAAGGTACCAAATGCCGGATAAAAAGGTAAATGATTATCTTTAAAGGTCGTTCAGAAAATGGGGCTTGTCAACATTTCAGCCCGAAAACTGTTTAACTGTAAAACCAAAGTATAACACAATTGAAAAAATAGGAATAACCATGTTTGACATCGATTTAATCCAGAAAGTGTATGCGGGTTTCCGGGAGCAGGTTTCCGAAGCCAGGAGAGTTCTTAACCGACCGCTGACCTATGCGGAGAAGATTCTTTACGCCCATTTGTTTGATCCTGCAGCCCGTCAGGCTTTTGAGCGGGGCAAATCCTATGTGGACTTTGCCCCCGACCGGGTAGCCATGCAGGATGCCACGGCCCAGATGGCGTTGCTTCAGTTCATGAATGCCGGAAAGAAGACCACGGCGGTTCCCTCGACGGTCCACTGCGACCATCTGATCCTGGCCCATGACAACGGCCATGCCGACCTGAGAGCTTCCCTGCAGAACAACAAGGAAGTCTTTGATTTTCTGGAATCGGTGAGCAACAAATATGGCATAGGCTTCTGGAAGCCGGGAGCGGGGATCATCCACCAGGTGGTGCTTGAGAACTATGCCTTTCCGGGCGGAATGATGATAGGCACCGACTCGCACACCCCCAATGCCGGAGGTTTGGGCATGGTGGCCATCGGCGTGGGAGGAGCCGATGCCGTAGATGTGATGGCCGGCATGGCTTGGGAGCTGAAGATGCCCAAACTCATCGGCGTCAAACTGACCGGCAAGTTGAGCGGCTGGACTGCCCCCAAGGATATCATCCTTAAGGTGGCCGGCATCCTCACCGTCAAAGGCGGCACCGGCGCCATTATCGAATATTTCGGGGAAGGGGCGCGTTCCATCTCGGCCACCGGCAAGGGCACCATCTGCAACATGGGTGCCGAGGTGGGGGCTACCACGTCGCTCTTCGCCTATGATGAGGCCATGGAGCGCTACCTGCAGGCCACCGGCCGCAGCCTGGTGGTGGAAGCCGCAGCGGCCATCAGGGAAGAACTCTCCGCGGATGCGGAAGTCTACGAACAGCCCGAAAAATATTTCGACCAGCTCATCGAGATCGATCTCTCGGAACTGGAGCCCCATGTCAATGGCCCCTTCACCCCCGACCGGGCCACCCCTATCTCTCAACTTGCCGCGGAGTCCACAGCCAACGGATGGCCGCTGGAGATTTCGGTCGGACTGATCGGGAGTTGCACCAACTCATCGTATGAAGATATTTCCCGTGCTGCTTCAGTGGCGCGGCAGGCCCTCGCCAAAGGCCTCAAGACCCGCTCGGAATTTACCATCACCCCGGGGTCGGAGCAGGTGCGCTACACCATCGAACGTGATGGCTTCATCGAACTCTTCGAGCAGCTGGGAGGCCGCGTCTTCGCCAATGCCTGCGGTCCCTGCATCGGCCAGTGGTCGCGCCCCGGCGCCGAAAAGGGAGAAGTCAACACCATCGTCCACTCCTTCAACCGCAATTTTTCGAAACGTGCCGACGGCAACCCCAACACCCATGCCTTTGTCACCTCTCCGGAACTGGTGACCGCCCTGGCCATCGGGGGACGACTTGACTTCAACCCACTCACCGATATTCTCATCAACGAACAGGGAGAAGCCGTGAAACTGGATCCGCCCACGGGATTTGAACTTCCCCCGAAGGGCTTCGACGTCGGGGATGCCGGCTACCAGGCTCCCGCCGCCGACAGCAGCGCCATCGTTGTGACCGTTGATCCGGCCTCCAAACGCCTCGAAAAACTCTCCCCCTTTGCCCCCTGGGACGGCCGCAACATCATGGGCGCCCGACTGCTCATCAAGGCTTCCGGAAAGTGCACCACCGACCATATCTCCATGGCCGGACCGTGGCTCCGCTACCGCGGCCACCTCGACAACATCTCCAACAACATGCTGATCGGTGCCGTCAATGCCTTTAACCAGGCCTCCAACAAGGTAAAGAACCAGCTGACCAGGGAGTACGGGGAAGTCCCGGCTGTACAACGTGCCTACAAGGCGGCAGGTATTCCCACCATTGTCGTGGGCGACCACAACTATGGCGAAGGCTCTTCACGTGAGCACGCCGCTATGGAACCCCGCCACCTGGGCGTCTGCGCCGTCATCGTCAAGTCCTTCGCCCGCATCCACGAGACTAACCTCAAGAAACAGGGCATGCTGGCCCTTACCTTTGTGAACGAAGCCGACTACGACAAGATCGGCGAAGACGACCTGTTCCACTTCATCGATCTCACAGCCTTCACCCCCGGAAAACCCCTCCAACTCGAAGTGGTCCACCCCGACGGCAACAAAGAGGTGATCGCGCTGAACCACACCTATAACGAACAGCAGATCGACTGGTTCCGGGCCGGATCGGCACTCAACCTCATCAGTAAGCAAAATGCATAAAATAAAAGTAATCAATCCGGTGGTCGAGCTTGACGGCGACGAAATGACGCGCGTCATCTGGAAGTTTATCAAGGAGAAGCTGATCCTTCCCTACCTCGACATCGACCTGAAATATTACGACCTGGGCATTGAGCACCGCGATGCAACCAATGACCAGGTGACTGTGGATGCCGCACATGCCATCCTGAAATACGGCGTAGGAGTCAAGTGTGCCACCATCACTCCCGATGAGGCACGGGTGAAGGAGTTCGGACTGAAGAAGATGTGGCGGTCGCCCAACGGCACCATCCGCAACATCCTCGACGGTACGGTTTTTCGTGAGCCCATCCTCATTGAGAATGTGCCCCGGTTGGTGCCGGGGTGGAAATATCCCATCTGCATCGGCCGTCATGCCTTTGGCGACCAGTACCGGGCCACCGATTTCGTCACCAAAGGACGGGGCAAGCTCACCATCACCTTCACTCCGGAAGGCGGGGACCCTGTGACCCGTGAGGTTTATGACTTCACCGGTGACGGTGTGGCCCTGGCCATGTACAACACCGACGAGTCAATCCGCGGATTTGCCCACGCCTGCATGAACCAGGCCCTCGACAAGAAATGGCCCCTCTACCTCTCCACGAAGAACACCATCCTCAAGCAATACGACGGAAGGTTCAAGGACATCTTCCAGGAGGTCTTTGAGAAGGAGTTCAGCGACCGTTTCCGGGAGGCCGGCATCACCTATGAGCACCGGCTGATCGATGACATGGTGGCTGCAGCCATCAAATGGGAAGGTGCCTTTGTGTGGGCATGCAAGAATTACGACGGCGACGTGCAGAGCGATACCGTGGCCCAGGGCTTCGGCTCGCTCGGGCTGATGACTTCGGTGCTGGTTACCCCCGATGGGAAGACCATGGAAGCCGAAGCCGCCCATGGCACCGTGACCCGCCACTTCAGGATGCACCAGCAGGGAAAACCCACCTCCACCAATCCCATCGCTTCCATCTTTGCGTGGACGCGCGGACTGGCCTTCCGGGGAAAGCTGGACCATACGCCGGAACTGGAAAAATTCGCCCACACCCTGGAAAGGGTTTGCATCGAAACCGTCGAAAGCGGGAAGATGACCAAGGACCTGGCCCTGATCGTCCATGGCAACCAGTTGCAACCCGAAGACTACCTCACCACAGAGGTGTTCCTCGAAGCCATCGACACCAACCTGAAGCTAGCGCTTGCAAATTAGGTTGAGGTCGAGGTTAAGATTAATGGCAAAATCGATAAATCATCAAATCACCAAATCGACAAATGGGTAGAGGTTGAAGTCAAGAATAAACAAAAAAGGACAGTTTACGATAATAGCTTGATGACTAATAATTTAAGACTTAAGATTTAAGATTTTTCAAATGGGTGACAAAATTAGACTAGTTAGCGGCAAGCTGGTGGTTCCCGACCATCCGGTGATTCCCTTCATCGAGGGGGATGGCATCGGGAAGGACATCACCGGGCCATCGCAGATGGTTCTGGATGCCGCGGTAGAAAAGGCTTATGGTAATAGTCGCCGGCTGGTATGGAAGGAAGTGCTTGCCGGGGGCAAGGCCTTTGCCCAAACCGGGGAGTATCTTCCACCGGAGACCCTTGAGGCTTTCCGCGAGTACCTGGTAGGCATCAAGGGGCCTTTGGAGACGCCTGTGGGCGGAGGCATCCGTTCCCTCAACGTGGCCTTGCGCCAGACCCTCGACCTCTACGTCTGTATGCGGCCGGTCCGTTGGTTCAAGGGGGTCCCCTCTCCCATCCGGTTCCCCGACCGGGTCGACATGCATATCTTCCGGGAGAATACCGAGGATATCTATGCCGGAATCGAATTCATGGCCGGAAGTGAAAAGGCCGAAAAGCTGAGGAAATTCATGGAGGACGAACTGGGCGTGGATCAGGTGAGGTTCCCTGAGAGTTCCTCTTACGGCATCAAGCCCATCTCGAAGGAGGGGTCGGAACGACTGGTACGTGCCGCCATCCGTTATGCCCTCGACCGGAAGCTTCCTTCGGTGACGCTCGTCCACAAGGGAAACATCATGAAGTTCACCGAGGGGGCGTTTAAAAATTACGGCTACGACCTGGCGGAAGCGGAATTTGGCCCTCAGGTTTTTACCTGGAAGCAGTATCTTCAAATCAGGGCGGAAAAGGGAAAGGCAGAGGCCGATGGGGCCATGGAGGAAGCGGTGAAGTCGCACAAGCTGATCGTCAAGGATGTCATCACCGATGCCTTCCTGCAGGAGTCGCTGCTTCACCCCTTCGACCATTCGGTGATCGCCACCATGAACCTCAACGGCGACTATATCTCCGACCAACTGGCCGCCATGGTGGGAGGCATTGGAATCAGCCCCGGGGCAAACATCAATTACGACAACGGGTATGCCATTTTTGAGGCCACCCACGGAACAGCTCCCAACATCGTAGGGACCGGCAAGGCCAACCCCGGATCGCTCATCCTTTCCGGAGTGATGATGCTCGAATACCTGGGATGGGACGAAGCCGCCGAGCATGTCTACGACGCCCTCGACCACACCTTCTCAAAGCGTAGGGTCACATCTGACCTGTATACCCAGATGGAAGGCGCCACCCTGCTGACCACGGAGGAATTTGCCCGTGAAATCACTGACAACATGCACTAGAATAGGTTAAGGTTAAGGTTAAGGTTAAGAACTTTGATAAGAATAAACCACAAAGTGTAGAATTAATAAAAACCTGATCTCAAATCACTTAAGAATTAAGACTTAAGATTGGTATTGTTATAAAGAACCAAGCAACCATTGATAACAGAAACAACAATAAATTTGAAAGAGTATGGAATACATTAAGAACAGATTTTATCAGAAGGCGATCAAGTGCTCTTCCGAGTTCCAGAGGATCCGCAAGGAGCATGGGGACAAGGTCATTGCGCAGGTGACCATTGACCAGGTGCTGTCGGGCCAGAAGGGGATTCCCGCGCTGGTGACCGACACGTCAAACCTCGATGCCAACGAGGGGATTCGTTTCCGGGGGTATACCCTTCCCGAATTGCGTGAGAAGCTGCCCAAGCTGACTCCCGAGGGAGAGCCCCTTCCCGAGGGATTGTTCTACCTGATGCTGATCGGGGAGATTCCCGAGAAGGATGACGTGATGAACATCTCGCGCGATTGGGCCACGCGGTCGCACGTTCCGCAGCATGTCTTTGACGTGATCGACGCCATTCCGAAGATTGCGCGGCCGATGACCTTCTTCAGCACCGCCATTCTTTCCATGGCCACCGAATCGGTGTTCCAGAAGGCTTACCGTGCCGGTGTTCACAAGAAATTCTACTGGGATTTCATGTATGAGGATGTAATGAATCTGATTGCCCGGTTACCGCG
>CAYYJE010000031.1:0-30223 GCA_964472165.1 uncultured Prolixibacteraceae bacterium
GTCGGTATTCCGGCTGGTTTACCAGATGAACAACCAGCCTGAGTTCAGGGATCTGGACATCAAATACCTGATTGTAATTGAGGGAATGGCCTCCAAAGACAACTATCCCCTCAACTTTGAGCTGAGCTATAAACGGGCCTTGTCGCTTTACAACCTCTGGCGGATGGAAGGGATCATCTTTGACCCGGAATATTGCGAGGTGCAGATTTCTGGCAGCGGAATCCGGGGAATCAGGGAGTATGCGGGTGACCAGGAATACCGTAACCAGCAGTTTCTCATCCATATCATCCCCAAAATGGGGCAGATTACCGAAAATGAGTGAAAAGTGATTGTATTATATTTTAACAGGAAATACACAAAAACCATGGACAGATTATTGACGTTTTTTTTAGCTTTTTTACTGATCTCCTCCTGTAACTCGGGGAGCAAAGATGATGGGATGGTGAATGAGTTGTCGCTCAAACAGGAGGAACCAGCTCCCGATTTGCGGTTTTCAGGTGAAGCGCAGTCAGCTCCGGAAGAGGTCTCCCTGCCGGTGGAAACTGTGCGCAAGAAGATCATCCGTGATGGCCGCATGGGCATAAAAACCACCGATCTGGAAGCTGCCAAGGCACGGGTTGACTCACTGGTGAAGCTCCACGGAGGATACTATTCGCGCGAAAACCTGCATAACAGCGATTATGAAACTTCCTACATGCTCAACATCCGCATTCCTTCGACAGGTTTTGACAAGTTCATCGCCGGTGTGGAATCGGGGAAGGGGGAAATTCTTTACAAGGAAGTGGCATCCCGCGACGTAACCGATCAGTTTATTGACCTGGAAACCCGGTTGGCCAACAAACAGGAGTACCTCGGAAGATACAGGGAACTGCTGAAAAAGGCCGCCAACGTGAAGGAAATCCTCGAGATTGAGGAGAAGATCAGGTTGCTGGAGGAGGAGATCGACAGTGTGACCGGAAGGCTGAAATATCTGGGCGACCAGGTGGATTACAGCACACTCGACCTTACCCTCACCAGGCACAAGGGATTCAAATACAGTCCCGACCAGCGCGGGGACTTCGGGGAAAGGCTCAAACTGTCGTTGTCGAAGGGGTGGCACGGATTCGTCGACTTTCTGCTCTTCCTCCTCAGGTTGTGGCCATTCTGGATTCTGGCGGTACCCGCAGTCTATTTCTGGAGGAGATACCGCCGGTCCCACGGGAAAAACAGGGCATGACCCTGCTTTCCCCTGAGGGTCCCAAACCATCGCGGAAATAAATGCGGGAAAACCGCTGCATATACGTTAAATTAATTGTTGTTTAATGAATTACGATGGTGAAACTTCCCCTGACAGGTACTGTCTGACCGACGGAGTGGTGACATTGCGTCCTTTTGTGCCGGGGGATAAGGAGCGGCTGGCAGAGCTGGCCGACAACGTGAATATTTTCAGGAACATGCGCGACGGGTTCCCCCATCCCTACACGGTGGCCGATGCCGAAAGGTTCATTGCCATGGTCAGAAAATACAATCCTCCCAGGAACTTTGTCATTGAATTCGGAGGGGAATATGTCGGAAATATCGGGATTCACCCGAAGGAGGATATCTATCGTCTGGGGAGCGAAATCGGCTATTTCCTGGGGGAAGCATACTGGCACAAGGGAATCATGCCCCGGGCAGTCAGGCTGGCCTGTGACTACGCCTTCAGGGAACTGGGCATCATCCGCATCGACACCGGTGTGTTTGATTACAACCTTCCCTCCCAACGGGTGCTAGAAAAATGCGGTTTTGTCAGGGAGGGGGTCTTCCGGAAATCAGTTATCAAGATGGGCCGGATTTGCGATGAGGTACGTTTTGCCCTTCTGAAAGAGGATATTTGATCTCCCGGTATCTGTAAAGCACTTCTCCCTGTTATTCCCTTTTTTCTGCGGAAAGTGGATTCTGCGCAGGGGAGAGGGGAAATATAAATAATAGTTAATTATGTAACGTATTTATTTCCAGACGTTTATTGGATATTTTGCTTTTTTTTCGTATATTTTATAGAGTTTTTTCTTAAAATGTACTTTAAAAGCAAGCCATGAAAGCAAAAATCTTTACTTTTCTGATGGGGGGTCTGTTTATCCTGGCCGTAGGCGGAGTGCGGGCCCAGAATCTGCTGGCTGACGGTGATTTCAGCACGACGACCGAAATCCTTCCCGATCAGGGGGAAATGTGCGCTACCACAGGAGCCTGGTATTATTTTACGAATCTTTTCAACGGTGTGGATGCCCTTCCTGTGGTAGAATCGGGTGCCTGCCGCTATTCCGTCAATTACGGCGGGTACGACACCTGGGAGGTGCAGCTGATGCAATGGGGTTTTCCCATTATTATGGACCATACTTACCGGCTCACCTTTAAGGTGAAATCGGAGGTTGAGCGGTGGTTCGGTGTTTATCTGGGCGAAGAAGGAGGCAATTGGTTCAGCCTGCTTGGATATAATCAGTACTGGCAGCATGCCACTACGGAGTGGCAGACCATCACCCTCGAGTTTACAGTCAGCCAGGTCTTCCCCTGCCACAAGTTCAGCCTGGAAATCGGCGGCATGAGCGGATCCGTGTATTTCGACGATGTGGTGCTGGAGGACCTGGGCAAATTGCCCATCAGGGTTGGGATCCTGGGGAGCGCCGTGAATGGATGGGATATCGATGTGGATTTGGCCACCACGGATGAGATTACCTACACGCTGCAAAACTATCCTTTGAAAAGCGGTGTTGCCAAATTCCGGCAAAATGACAAATGGAATACAAACTGGGGAGGCCCGGATTTCCCATCCGGAACAGGTTACCAGGATGGTCCGGACATTCCGGTTTACAACGCAGGGAATTACGACATTACCTTCAACCGGTTGACCGGCGGGTACGCTTTTGAATGTGTGAATAACTGTTCTCCCCTGATAAGTGTCACAGGAAATGCCATCATTCAGGATACCCTGGAAGTTGTTGGTTTTCCTATGTGGACAGGTGATGGTGTCAGTTATCTTGTGGGCAATCTGAACCTGGAAGATGGTGGATTGAAATTCCGATTGGATAATGATCCGGCGCAAATGTGGGGTGGCACCGGTTTTCCCGACGGGGTGGCTGTATTAAACGGACCGCCTATCCCGGTGATTGCAGGCCATTATGAGGTCTCCTTCAATCTGGTTACCGGGGAATACCACTTTACATACCCTGACCTGGGTATTCTCGGATCAGCCCTCAACGGCTGGGATACCGATATTGACATGGCGACTTCCGACGGGAATATCTACACTCTGGAGGACCAGCTTTTTACCGATGGATCTGTCAAATTCCGGCTAAATGATAGCTGGGATGTCAGCTGGGGAGGGTATGAGTTTCCTTATGGGTATGCATGGATGGAAGGTCCCAATTTACCTGTGATGGCAGGTACGTATGACCTGACCTTCAACATTCTATCCGGCGAATATTTCTTTGTGGCTACCACCTGTCCGGTTCCGGGCATCCGCTGCCCCGACTATGTCTATGTGGCCAACGACCCCGGGGAGTGCGGGGCCGTGGTCTGGTATCCCGATTTAGTGCCGACACCCAATTGCGGGGGTGGCGGGGTGACCATCGTGCAAACGGCAGGACTGCCCTCAGGATCGTTCTTTCCGGTGGGCACAACCACCAACAGCTTTGTGCTGACCAATGAGCAGGGAATGACGGCAGAATGCAGTTTCGACGTGATGGTATTCGACACTGAAGCCCCTGTGATCAGTAACTTGTCGGTGGAATTCGATCCCTTCTCGCCACCCAATCACAAAATGACTCCCATAACTGTCAACTATGAAGTTTTTGACAACTGCGGAATTCCCACCTGTGAGATATATGTCTATACCTCAGAACCTGAAAACGGCATTGGCGATGGCAATACGCTGATGGACACGGAGGTGATCGATGCGCATCATATCCTGCTCAGAGCAGAACGTTCCGGTCCGGGTGACGGCAGGTATTTCTACATCGTCCTGCTATGCCACGACGAAAGCTGGAACTCGGATTACCGCCAGGTAATATTGTTTATTCCTCACGACAACAGGGATGGTGGATTGATCGGGCCAAAGTCAGCCACCATTTCCCCGCTGCCGGCAGGAGATCCTTCCGGTCTGCAGCTCTGGCCCAATCCCTCAACCGGACATTTCAACCTGCTGGTAGATGCGGCTCCCAAGGTTGTGAGTGCCGTGCGGGTGACGGATTGCACCGGCAGAATTCTCTCGGTTCAGAAAGTCACCGGACCTCAAATCCTCTGTTTCGGAGAAGAACTCGCCCCGGGAATTTATTTGCTGAATGTCAGACAGGGAGAGCAAAGTAAAACCCTGAAAATGATCAAAAAATAGAAACGGCCACATACAGGGTCAGGCGGAGTTTTACAGGGACATCCGGAAAATAAAACAGCCCCGGCACTTCCGGGGCTGTTTCCTTAAAGGAGAGGATTATTGCTATTCAAGAATTTACAATTTGGGAATTTGTGTTTTCTGTATGTCACTGAAGTTGATTCTTTCGATCTTATCCTTCTGTTTTCCCAGGGCATTCATAATCTGGGTGTAGTTGGTCAGGTCGAGCGACAAATCCATGGCAAAGTCGGCGGGCATAACCACGATCCTGAAAACCTGGTCCTGTGATTCAGCAGGCAGCAGGGTGGAAAGGTCAAGGGTTCCTCCGAGGAAGACCTGTACATCTTCACGGGTAAAATCGTAATTGTACTGCAGGACTCCTTCATCCAGAACGATGGTCTGGGGCAGTAACCGCCACACATCCGCAGGTTTTCCGTCACTTCCGGTTATCGTTTCCCAGAGGAGGTAAACCAGGACGATGTCACTTTCAAAAACCTCCACTGTGTTCGGAAACTGGAAATAAAGCATGTAATTGTTAGCTGCCGTGAAATCGCCTTCGATTTCGAAAGCCGATCCCAGGATATTTACCCCATCTTCACCGTCGATCCCGTCGCGCCCGTCCATTCCGGGTTCTCCGATACAGGCGGTCAGAAGGGCCATGGCCGCCAGAAGGATCATTGCTTTCATCGTTTTCATGATTTTCATTTGTTAAAGGTGAACAACTTTGATTGCTATAATTACAACATTAATGCCAATTTGTTCGCCGGCTCCTCTTTTGTGATTCATTTTGTTATATTTTTCCTGTTCAGGGCTCTCCCTGTCTCTCTCCGGCCCGGACTTTCCTGTTCAGAATGTACCGGTCGGCCAGGTCAATCACTCCGAAGTAGCTGAGCAGGATAAGGATATGGATAAAGTGATGGAAAACAATCATGGAGAGGTAGACCATGATGAGCAGGATAAAGTAGCACCGTTGGTTCCAGAGGAGCGTGATAATTTTCCGGAAGCGGCTTTCTCCTTCGGGAATTTCGCGCCGGTGAAAGAAGGTGTGGTAGGTGACGTAAAAGAAAACCAGGAAAAGGAGGATCAGGTAACCTGCCGGGATCACATGGTCGCCTTCTGCCAGGGAGGCGTAGAGGTTCATCAGGATGACGGGTCCCGCATCCATGCCGGTCACGGAGGTGTGAATATCGTTTCGCCCCTCTATGTCGCCGATGATCACCACCTGGTTTTCCCCGAGGAGATACTCTTCGAAGAGTCCCAGTTGGAAATAATTCTCCCCCTCGGCGATAAGGTCCTGGGAGTACCGGAATTCGGGGATCACGGTATTGAGCACCCATTTCCCGTCGTGGGTATACCAGGTGAGTACTCCTTTTCCCTTTTTTACCAGGGGTTTTCCCGAGACGGCTTCCCAGGCGATGAGAGGCAGCTGTCGCCATCCTTCATAGGAGATAAAGCTGTATTTGAGGAACTGGGTATTGAGAAACGAGGAGCGGTATTGTGACAATCCGGTAGCTGCGGTGAACACAGGCAGGGTAACTTCTTTTTCGACATCGTTGTACCAGGCGGGAATGACGATTTTTTTCTTCCGGTCGAGACTGGTGAGCACCTCCTGCAGCAGGCTGTCGGCTGCGGGGTCGGCAGAGGGGGATTCGAAATAGATGTCGCATATGATGAATTGGATACGGCCGGCATTCTGGTCGAGGATCCGCAGTTTTTCGGCCAGCATGCGCCGGTCGGTAATCACGGCGTTGGTGAGGTGGTCGTTATCGAGGGGCACCAGGGCGTTGTTCCGGGAGCTGTTGAGAAGGAGGAACTTTTCAGGAAGGTCGCTTCCCGGGGTTTTGTGAAGGATATACTGGTTGACAAACGACCGCATGCTGAAGTAGTCGTTCATGAATCCGAATCCGTCGAGGTGGTTGACATGGCCCAGCCAGAGAAGGACAAAGAGGATCATCCAGATGGCGTGCAGGGAGGTCAGGAGGGTACGCCGGGGTGTGATTCCCGGGAAGAGGGCGTGTAATGTCCTTCCGGGAAGATGCCGTGCTTTTGCCGGTGGTATGGCAGGGGAGTCTGCCGGTTCTCCGGGAGTTTTGCCGGTGGTTTTTTCCTGCAGGGCTTCCCCCTCCTGTTGCTGGCGTTCCTTATCTTCTATCATTCCGGTTTCTCTGGTTTATCTGATAAAGTCGAAACCTGCCCAGAGGGAGGGCTGGTTGCGGTATTCCTGTTTCATTTCATCGCGGGCCTTCAGAAATGCCGTTTCGGGATCGTTACCGCTGGTCATGTGACGGTAGAAGCGTTCCATGAGCTCTATGGTTTCCAGGTCGGGGACCTCCCAGAGGGAGACCACCATGCTGTGGGTTCCCGCCATGAAGAGGGCCCTTTGAAGGCCGTACACCCCCTCGCTGCCGCGGATCTCCCCCAGTCCGGTCTGGCAGGCTGAGAGGACGGCCAGGTGGGTGGCGGATAGGTCGAGGTGCGAGATTTCCCAGGCGGTAAGGATGCCGTCTTCCAATCCGGGGTTTCTGATTCCCGATGCCCAGGCCTGGTTGGCCCCGGCCAGGAGGAGTCCCGAGCGCATAAGGGGAATACCTGCAGTGGTGATCACCTCCTGTGCGGTCGGGCGCAGGGTCTCCCCGGAAGTCATCTCCCTGTCGGCTGGAGGGAGGCTGAATCCATGGCTGGCCAGGTGAATGATAGCCGGTGATGCCCCGCTGAGAGCCTTGAAGCGTTCTTCTGTGGCGTCGGGACCGGTGAGGAGGGTCACCGGCAGTTGGTGATTGCCGAGGAGCTGGCTGACGCGGGTGGCTTCCACCTGCGTGCCGGGCAGAAAATCCCAGGCGATGCCATGCAGGTTCCGTAAACCCGCTTCATAACCTTTTACACCGGCTGAAACTTCACCCACGGTGCCTGATCCGGCCTGAATCGCAGGTTCCGACCTCCCTGATGAAGGCGTAATGCCGGCAGAAGCGCCGGGGGTTCCTTCCCCGGAGGGCATCATGGACCCCGCACTCTTCCCGGAACTGCTGTTGTAATTGATGCCTCCGAAAACCATCCCCGAAGCCCCTGCACCCTCTGTTTTCCGTTGGATCAGGTTTCTGGTGGAGGAGAGATTGACGAGTCTGAGCCGGTCGGAGAGTACCTTACCCCCACCGGTGGGAAGGGCAGCCATGGAAACACGGTGCAGGAGTCCCGACGGAGAATAATACAACGTGGTGATTCCTTGCAGCTCCTTTTCAAGGGGTTCCCACAGAAGGGTGGTGAGTTCCTTGTTTTCCGGGTAATACATTTCATCGGGATGGAGGGCCAGGAGTTTCTCCAGGCGGTCGCCCGTAGTCAGGAAGCGGACCAGGGGCCAGGTATCGCCTTTCCGCAGGAGCAGGGCGCAATACCAGGTGGTGTCACTCTCATGCCAGGGGTCGCTATTCCTGAAGGAGAGGAATTCGAGGGCCGCCTCTCCGGGTTGCAGGGCATCCCTGACATCCCGGAAACCGGTATCGGCGTTGGTGAGCATTCCGAAGGAAGAAAGGCCTTCTCCGGGGAGCTCATTTATCAGCTCCTTCATTTTTTTGAGGAGGAGGTCCTCCTCTTCGCGCAATTGTGCGGGATCACGCTGTCGCTGGCCGGGGGGCAGGGAGAGCTGTTGTTCGAGCTGTTTGCGGATCTCCTGCGACTGTGCGGCCATCAGGGTGAGGAGGGTGTCGCTGCCCGACGCCAGGGCCTGCTGAAGTTTCAGCACTGACTGCAGGAGGATGCCCTTCAGAAAGAGCTGGTTGTCGTACATTTCTCCGGCCAGGGAAGGCTGGCTTGAGATATTCCTGAACCAGAGGGAGTGGTGTGCGTCGAAAAAGCGGTTGGCAAACCCCGACATGAAAGACTCCATTTCATGTTCCGACCAATAAAGGAGGTTTTTTCCCACCAGGTCACGGAGGCCGCGGTTGTTGCGGAGTGACTCGCCGAGTGCCATGGTGATGTCGCCGGCCCCTTCGAGGGCGATGGTTCCGTTGATGCGGTGGGTCAGGCAGTCGGGATGGTCGTCCCGTTGCAGGGCGGCAAAGCTCGCCGTGGCCGAAGCCGACCATTCTGCCGCCCGCCGGAACGCCCCGGTGCGTAAATAGACCAATCCCAGGTTTCCCTTAAAGTTGGCGAAGTGGCTCCAGGTGGTATCCCCGGTGGCCCTGAAAATGCGGATGGCTTCGAGATATTTTTCTTCTGCTTCAGGGTATTCCCGGAGGTACCAATGGATGGTTCCCAGGGTTCCCTGGTCAGAGGCGTAATCCAGTTCCCGGATTCCACCGCGGGGTGCGTTCTCCAGCAGTTGGTTATACAGGGATTCCGCCTGCCGGTATTCCCCCTTCAGGAGGGCATGGACCGCCTTTAAGGATTGATAGGATCTCTCAATGGTGCTCTCCTTTTCCATGACGGGGGATTTCCTGACTTCTTCAGCCAGGCGGAGCGAGCGGTCGGGATCCCCCATTTTCATGTAGTCAGTGGCCAGTTGCATCGTCACTTCTGCTTCGGAGGTTTCCGCACCGGGGACCTTTTTGTAGAGCGAGACCGCCTCCAGGAGGTTTTTCTCGGCCTTGTCGTACGCTCCCTCCTGGCTGTACAACAATCCCAGGGTGTGGTAATGTCCTGCCTGTTGCTCCGGGGTGCTGACCGGGCCCAGCCAGGGAATCAATTTTTCCAGGACAGGCCTCAGTTTCTGGTACTGACCGGTTTCGCCATACCAGGTAAAGAGATTCAGGCATATCGCAAGCTCCCTCTCTTCGCGGTGACGGAGGGTGCCGGCTCTGAGGAGCTCCAGATAAAGGGATTCTGCCGCTCCCTGATGGCCTGAGGTATAGAGGATATTCCCTGCGTTGTATAGAAAATCCTGAAAATCTCCCGGGGTGAGTTCTTCCACTGACCGGGCCTGGCTCACCGCCTCCACGATGCTGGCCACCGCCTCCTCTTCCCTGCCGAGCATCCTGTAGCCGTCGGCCATCTGAAGCCTTATCCAGAGGCGTTCTCCGGGGGTGGCGCCGTTTTTTTCGTCCATGGCCATGAAGGCTTCCATATAGGGAAGCGCCAGGTCGGGACGATTTTTTTCTGAAAGGGAGACAAAGACCGCCTTCAGAAAACCGGGATTTTTTTGTTCTTCGGCATTCAGCAGCGGAAGTTGCGGATCGGCATCCTGGGCCATCAGCATACAAGGAAGCAGGGCCGCCGTAACCAGGAAAAGCGCACAAATCCGGAAGAGGCCTTTCATTTCCCGGAAATTTCTGACATCACACGGGAAATTCTCTCCCTGAGCCATTGTTGCGCCTCCTCAGGGGAGTAGAGGGCCATTTCACGCTGGATTTGTCTCTCCTTTACGAAGGAGGGCAGGATAAACCGGTAAATATCTTCTTTGTCGGGGGAAGATCCCGGGGCTCCGGCCAGCCATCTGATGATGTCGTCGAGGAAAACCAGCGAGAAAGGAGGCAAGGCCCCCGGGAGTTCCTCTTCCGTTCCTGAGGTGCTGCTGATGATCAGCAACCGGATGGCTGAGATTCCAAAGGAGTTGAGGGGTTCTCCGCTTTTTTCGGGCGATGGGGCGAACCAGCTTTGGCGGGTCAGGAAAAGGGTATCGTTGCGGCCGATGATGCGGGTGACGGGAAGGTCACCGGCCCTATAGCGGATGGCCAGCTGTCTCTCGCCACTGAAGTTATACTGCTGAAGGCCCTTGCACAAAAGGGTGTCTTCCCCGACCAGTACGATCAATCCAGGGTCGGGGGTGAAGGCCCTGCGGAATTCGAAGTCGCTGCCGAGGGTTTTGAGGCTTCGGGTGGCCAGCATCAGGTCCCTGCCCGGCTGGCGCAGACGTGCCGAGACCACTACGACCTTGCGGAGCTCCCTGTCGAGGAGGTGAACTTCGTCGGTGACTCCCGAGAAGGTGAAATGGCTCATTTCTCCGCTGAGGTTCTCCTGGTTTCTGAGATCGGGGGCTTCCAGGCGGGTTCCTTTCTGAAGGGAGACCCCTTTGTAGGTGACGGTGCCGCGGACCATCACCACCTCATAGGAGGTGACTGCAGCAAGGAACAGGGGGAAAGAAAGGAACACCGTCAGTAAAAAAACGCATGGAAGATGGTTTTTTCTTTTCATAGACCGGAAATTTTCCGGCAAATGCTTGCCGGAGGGTGTGTTACAGCCTCAAAGATAATAAACATATTGCTCACCACGGACTCCCGGGGAGCCGGATATCTGGTTTATTTTCACGGAGGTCAGCAGACGGGGTATTCGCTGACCAGGCTATGCCAATCCTGAATCCGGCCGCTGCGTTATTTTCCCGTGGATACCCTGAACTCACTTTTCTGGTGGAAGGTGCGACCGAACATGTCGGTGGCCCGCACTTCAAGGATATGGATTCCGGGATTCAGGTTCGAAGGGATATTGCTGCGCCACAGGTGGTCGCAGGTTTGGGGATTGGAAGGCCTCCTCCCGGGTAAAAGCGTTTCGGTACGGTCCCACCGCATTACCAGTTCCATATAAGCGGGATCATTCCCTTCAAACCAGTTCATCGGTGTCCATTTCCCGTTGCCTGCACGGTATTCCACGCGGTCGGCCTTTGTGCCCATGAAGAAATTGACCACTATCTGTCCCTGGTTTCCACCGTTCCGGGCGATCACTTTCGGATGGTAAATATTCATCTGGTACGCCGCAGGTTTGCCGGCAACCTTGTAGTCGATGGTGTAGCGGTTGCCGTCGATCCGCAGGAAGGAGTAGCCTTTGGGAGTGCCGTCGTACATCGTGGCCACAGGAATACCCTTCTCATCCAATTCACCTTTGTGCCAGTCGCCGCAACTTGTCCCGCTGTTGAATTCATGGAGGGGTTTGCCTCCCTGCCAGCCATCGGCGGCAGTGAAAAAAGTGTGACGCTGAAGGTGGGTATGGGCCGACATGACCAGTACGTTGGGGAAATCTTTCAGTATATCGAAAAGTTGTTGCCTGGATTCCAATAAAAACTCGTCGGTTCTGAAAAGTGGAATGTGGAAAGAAACGACAACCAGCATGTCCCTGTTTACATGCCGGAGGTCGTTGGCAATAAAGGCCAGCTGGCCGGGGCGGAAACCCCCGCTGTATCGTGATTTGCCCCGGGGATCAGGATAGAGGATGTCGTCGAGGATGATGAAGTGGGCATTTCCGTAGTTGAAGGCATAGTTGGCTGGACCGAAGCGGGCTTCGAAGGATTCATCGGCCAGGGAGTCGGCAGGGGCATTGTAATTCATGTCGTGATTCCCCATGACATTGTACCAGGGAATTCCCACCCGGTTCACCGATTCCATATAAGGAATATGGAGGTCGAGGTCGTCCCATACAAGGTCGCCCAGACTGATGCCGAAGGCCACTCCGCCGATTCCGGCCAGTTCATCAATGATTCCCCTGTTGAAGAAGCCGACTTCCTCAAGGGAGAGTGGCTGCGGGTCGCCCAATACCAGGGCGGTGAAACCGGGCTTCTCCGGAGCGGGGATGAGTCCGAAATCAATCGACCGTGGCAGCGGACCCGTAGGCGATACCCCCGGATATTTATACCCCCCGGGTGAACCTCCGGGTTTGTGGATATGGTAAAATTGGGGGAGGTTGAAACCGTTAAGGGGCAGAGAATAACCCGATGGCTTGATCACAAAGATGATGTGGTCATCTCCCACGGGCAGGGAGTATTCCCCCTTGCTTCCCGTCAATGCCACTTCGATGCCGTTGGAAACGGCCACGCCCGGAATACCCTTTTCCCGCCGCTCTTTCCTGCCATTCTGGTTCTGGTCTTCATAGACAATCCCTGTGGCTCTGTTTTGCGCCAGGGCCCCGGTAACCACCAGGGCTCCAATAATCAACAATGCAATACTTTTCCTCATGACTGTATCATTAAATTCAAACCCAAAGTAACTCTTCTGCAAACCTAATTGATTTACGTTTACCTGTCAATGCCATATCGGATTAAAAACTTTTTTCCGGAGTTTTGAGCCTTACACCAATGCTCCTGGTTTCTGTCAGGCATCCTCAGCGGTTTTTGGAAGCCGGTGCAGGGTTTGGCATGACCTGGCAAATTCCCCGGTAGCAGTCGGTTTCAGGGATTCCCCTTTTCTGAATGGCATGGGCGGGAAGTGAGTTCCAGGGCAACGGCTTTGCGGTGGTGTACACATGGAACAATCCATTGCGGATCATCACGTTGATATTGTAAAAATCGGACATCCAGGGGCGTACATATTCCGTGGGGGGAAGGTCATTGCCGCTGAGTATGGCGGAACGGGTGAGCGCCATTTCGGCCAGGCTTACCCCTGAGGGGGTGGGATGGTCAAACCATGAAGCCCCGACAGGCCTGAAATCATCAGCCCGAGATTCGACCCATTTCCCCTCCTCCCTGAAGGTGAGGAGCACTTGTGTCAGCTCCTCCATGGTTTTGAACCATTTGTCGCTGGTTTCTGCCAGCAGGGTGATGGCCAGCAAAAGGGAGCTGATGTCGGAGAGAAATGGTTGGTCATGGCGTTTCCCTTTGAAAAGCGAATGTCCCAGGGAAGTGCTGTTCCGGAACACGTCGAGGATGCGTTGCGTCAGTGCCGATCCTTTTTCTTCCAGCTCAGGCTGGTCCAGCAGGCGGCCCGCCTGGATCAGGGCCGTGGCCACCAGGGCGTTCAATCCGCTGAGGATCTTGTCATCGCGTGATGGTTGCGGCCGCTGATTCCTCAGGGCTAGCAACTTCCTCTCAATCTCCTGCAGTTCCGCATTACTTTTCCGGAGCAGGTGGTTACGTCCTTCAAAATTCCCCTCTTCGCTGATGTCATAGGCTTCCGTGAATGCGTTGAACTCTTCGGGGGTAAGCGTTCCGGCCAGCTCCTCCCGGCTCCACAGATAGGTGGCGCCCTCTACATGTTCCGTATCTGCATTGAAGGCGGTGACATAAAAACCCTTGTGCAGATAGCTTTCATCGAGGCAGGCTAGGATTTTCCGGGCGGTCTTCCGGAATTCCTCTTTCCGCAGCACTTTAAATGCCAGCGCGAATGTCCACAGCGCCATGGCCTGGTCGTAAAGCATCTTTTCAAAGTGTGGGATGGTCCACTGCCGGTCGACGCAATAGCGGAAGAAGCCACCCTGAAGGTGGTCGTGGAGTCCGCGCATCCTCATGGCGTCGAGGGTTTCGGTACACATGACCCTGACGATCGGGTCCTCTTCACCTGCCAGCCGGTACAACAGGAAGAGCAGGGTGGAGTGGGGCGGGAATTTCTGGCCGCGGCCGAAACCTGCGTAGTCATCATCATAAAAATTGGAAAGATCGCTGATCAGCGCGGTTTCCTGTGTTTCCTGCGGCCGGGTTTCGGCAATTTGAAAAGGTTGCACGGTGTGGCCGTATTTCGCGTAGTAGCCTGCGATTTGGGTGGCGACTTCCAGGAAAGAGATTCTGCCCCCCTCTTCGTGTGCCGGGGCATAGGTGAGGGCAAAAAAGGGACGCACGCCGGGGGTGAGAAAAACATTGAGGGGCCATCCGCCGCTGCCGTTCTGTTCCTGGCAGAAGTGCATCAGAAACTGGTCGATGTCGGGCCTCTGCTCCCGGTCGATCTTGATGCAGACAAAATGCCGGTTCAGAAAGTCAGCCGTTACCGGATCGGAGAAAGCCCCGGCAGCCATCACATGACACCAGTGGCATGTGGAATAGCCCGAGGAGACCAGCAAGGGTTTGTCCTGCCGGACCGCATGGTCCAGCACTTCGATGCCCCACTCCTGCCACCAGACGGGATTTCCGGCATGCTGCAGCAGGTAGGGCGATGCCGACCGGTCAAGATTGTTGCGGTCGAAACAGTTCCCCGTGCCGGCTTCCCCCTTCATTTGCCTTTTTTCTCCTCCCATCTCACTGAAACGATTATCTCATACCCCTGTATTTCTGTTGTTCTTTTTTTCAAATGCCATATTGGTATTCAATTGCTTAAATAGTTAAACAAATGAACAGTAAATAAGTTCTGCAGAATAAAATATAAATTACCAAAATGGTAACATTATTATTATATTTGTAAAAATGATTGGAAATTGAGAGTAATTGCCAGGAAAATACTGAGAGAATTTTGGGAACGGCATTCAGATGCAGAAGGTCAGCTTAAAGCCTGGTATAAAGATGCTTCCAATGCTGAATGGAATTCACCAGGTGACATTGAATCAGCATACCTAAAAACCAGTATATTAAAAGATGGCCGTGTTGTTTTTAATATTTGTGGAAATAAGTACAGGTTAATAACAAAGATCAATTATATGCGAAAGTGGGTTTTCATAAGGTTCATTGGTTCTCACGACGAGTACAATAAAATAAATGCCAATATGATATAAAGTTATGGTTATAAAAGTTATTAAAACGGAAGGGGAATATTCCCATGCACTGAAGAGATTGGAAGAATTGTTTGATTCTCCTGTTAATAGTCCTGAAGGTGATGAGGCTGAGTTGTTGAGTGTATTAATTGAAAAATACGAAGATGAACATTATCCCATTGATGCTCCTGACCCTATTGAAGCTATAAAATTCAGAATGGAACAAATGGACATGAGCAATCATGATTTGGCAGAGATAATTGGTTACAAAAGCAGGGTATCGGAAATTTTCAATCGGAAAAGAAAACTATCCTTAAATATGATCAGAAACCTTCACAAAAAACTGAATATTCCATATGAGTCTCTCATGAAAGAATAGAGTGCCGTTAATTTTGATGATCAATCTTAAATTTGGAATGGAAAATTTAAAAGTGGAGACAATGGGAGTAATAATTGCCTTGTTTGTCATACTCCTCTGGGGAGGGCATCTTTTCTGGATGCTTTTGAATGTACCGGTCGATCCGGGCAATTTTTGGTTTTGGGTGCATCTGCTGTTTCAGGCCTACCTTTTCACCGGGCTTTTCATCACGGCCCACGATGCCATGCATGGTACGGTGAGCCGTAACCGGAAGGTTAACAATGTGCTGGGATTTGCGGCCACCCTCCTTTACGCCGGAATGTGGTATCCCATGCTGCAGAAAAACCACTACAAGCACCACCTCTACCCGGCCACGGGCGATGACCCCGACTATCACACCGGCAGCCAGAACTTTTTCGTATGGTGGTTTTCCTTTATGAAGCACTACATCACCTGGTACCAACTGGTGATCATGGCAGTTCTTTTTAACGCCGGACTTCTCTTTTTTACGGAACTGCAGCTGATTGTCCTTTGGATTGTCCCGTCGATCCTTTCGACGTTCCAGCTTTTTTATTTCGGGACCTTCCGGGTACACCGCCGTCCCCACACCCCGGAAATGGAACCCCATAAATCGAGGACCCAGGGCAGGAACCACCTGTGGGCCATGCTCTCCTGCTATTTCTTCGGCTATCATTACGAACATCATGCATCGCCCCGGACTCCCTGGTGGCAACTCTACCGGATGAAGGAAAACCGGGTTTAATAGCTCAAAATGAATTGATTATGAAAATATTAAGGCTTGTTCTGATACTTCTGCTCTTATTTCCGGGCGGCATGACGGCGGAAGCCTGTACGGCTGCTGTTGTTTCGGGGAAGGCTACCCCCGATGGGCGGCCGATGATCTGGAAACACCGCGACAGCGACCATCCGCAGAATGCGATCCGGTATTTCAGTGATGGAAAATATGCATCGATCGGACTGGTCAATTCAGCGGATAAAGCCGGTGAGGAGATCTGGGCGGGATACAATTCCGCCGGGTTTGCCATCATCAATACCGCTTCTTACAATCTTCAGGCCGAAGACGATACCGTGAAGCTGAAAGACCGCGAAGGGATTGTGATGCGGCAGGCCCTGCGGCAATGCGCCACCGTGGAGGAGTTTGAGGAGTTTCTGAAGAAAGCTCCGAAACCGCTGGGAGTCGAGGCCAACTTCGGGGTGATTGATGCCCGGGGGGGTGCATTCTGGTTTGAAACAGGCCAGTTTACTTTTACCAGGCTGGATGTCAACGATCCTGCTGTTGCCCCGCAGGGATACCTGGTGCACACCAATTTTTCCTTTACGGGGGATCCTTCCCGCGGAGCAGGCCATATCCGTTTCAATACGGCGCAAACCCTGTTTTTCCAGGCTTCCCAGCAGGGAAACCTCACCGTGCGGTGGATCCTACAGGAGGCCAGCCGTTCCCTGTGGCACTCCCTGACCGGAGCTGATCTTGAACAGCAGGATTCTCCTGAGGGAACCCAAAAGTTTGTTCAATTTACCGATTTTATTCCCCGTAATTCTTCCACCTCTTCCGTGGTAATCCAGGGGGTGTTGCCCTGTGAGGAGGCAGCCTTCACCACGATGTGGACCATTCTGGGATTCCCGCTCACCTCCGTGGCAATGCCCCTCTGGCTGGAGGGTGGCCCACAGCAACCATCCCTTGTCACGGTAAACGGCAACGGGGTGGCTCCCCTGTGTGAAAAATCGCTGAAACTCAAAGAACGACTTTTTCCGGTCAAACAGAGCTATGGCGGCAACTACATGGAAGTGACCTCCCTGGTTAACCGCAACGGCTCCGGAATCCTCCAACAGCTGAAGCCCCTCGAAGATGAGATTTTTGAGCGCTCTTTCCGCAAATTGGAAGCGTGGCGGAAAAACAAGGAACTCATGCGGGAAATCCCCGCTTTCAGCAAGGAATTGAACGAGCTCATTACCGAAAGATACCTGGCTTTGTTTGGTTTTTAAATCCACGAAAACTCCCTATTTTTGATGTTTCAGGATTCCGCCAGGTTGGAGTAGTCCTACGGCCTTAAAAATTAATACTTTACTGAAATGCAACTTTTACGTCTTATGTCTATTGCAGCCCTGGCGGTGCTTTCCTCCGCATGTACCCAAAATGTCAAAACGGCTGTTGTTCCCGGTGAGGAGCAGTTCCCGGCGCCGCCCCGGGCTGCCGCTATTCCCGACACTTTTACAGAATTCGGCCATGTGCGTGTCGACAACTATTTCTGGCTGAAGGAGAAGACAAACCCGGAAGTAATTGCCTATCTCGAGGCGGAGAACCGCTATTGCGATACCGTGATGGATCGCACAAAAGCCCTTCAGGAAACCCTCTTTGAAGAGCTGAAGGGAAGAATTATGGAGGAGGACCAGTCAGTTCCCCTGCCTGACAACGGTTATCTGTATTACAGCCGGACCCTCAAGGGGAAGCAGTATCCTGTCTATTGCAGGAAAAAAGGAGACACCACGGCTATGGAAGAGGTTATCTTTGATGTCAACCAGATGGCGAAAGGTCACAAGGCTTTTGTTTTTGCAGGGTACAGCGTTTCTCCCGATAACCTCCTGGCAGCTTATGCTTTCAATACTACGGGCTCTTCGGCAATCTATGACCTGAAAATCCGGGACCTTGCCACCGGTCGTGATCTGGAGGAACACATTTCCGGCATCCGGAGGTTCATATGGGCGAATGACAGCAAAACCCTTTTTTACACCACCGTGACCCCTTCGCTGCGGCCATACCGGGTTTACCGTCATCTTCTGGGGGAAGGAGATCCCGGAACCCTGGTTTACGAGGACAACGACGGCAGGTTTAATGTAGGGGTGCAGCGGGAAAAAACAGGAAAGTGGATTTTTATCACTTCAGCGAGCAGCTATACCACGGAATACCGGATGATTCCGGCTGATGAACCCACAAAAGAACCTCAGGTTTTTATGCCCCGGGTTGAAGGTGTCGATTACCAGGTCCAACACCATGAAGAAGGATTTTATGTCAGGTACAAAACCAAAGCATTGATCAATGGGAAGATTTTCAGGGCCCCGCTGACCGGTTTTGGTGACACCTCGGCTTGGGAAACGGTGGTGGAACACAATCCGGAAGTGCTTATTCAGGGTTTCACGGTTCATAAGGATTTTCTGGGATTGTTTGTCAGAAACAACGGGCTGAATGAAATCAGGATCCTATATCCGTCGACCAGGGAAATCCATACAGTAAGTTTTCCGGAACCAGTTTACACCGTTTACCCTTCCAACCTGCCGGAATATGAATCCACTGTTTTCCGGTATGTCTATTCTTCCCTGAACAGGCCGCAGAGTACGTATGAGCTGGATGTAAAGACCAGAACGGCCGGCTTGCTTAAGGTCCAGGAGATTCCCGGGGGATTTGAGCCCGATGATTATGTGGTGGAACGGCTGTGGGCTACGGCGCCCGACGGGGTAAAAGTGCCGATGGCAGTAGTTTACCGGAAGGAGTTGAAAAGGGATGGCCGCAATCCGGCTTTGCTGGAAGGGTACGGATCCTATGGGTCCAGTACCGATGCCTCCTTCAGGTCAGGTCTCTTCAGTCTGGTGGACCGTGGTTATGTCTGTGGCATTGCCCAGGTGCGGGGGGGCAGTGAGCTTGGAGAACAATGGTATGAAGATGGAAAGCTTCTGAACAAAAAAAATACTTTTTCCGATTTTGTGGCATGTGCCGAACAACTGGTGCATGGGAAGTATACCTCCCCCTCCATCTTCGGTATCCGGGGTGGGAGTGCCGGGGGTCTGCTGATGGGTGCCGTGATCAACCTGCGCCCCGACCTTTTTAATGTGGCCCTTGCCAACGTGCCTTTTGTGGATGTGGTCAGCACCATGCTTGATGAGACATTGCCACTGACCACCCAGGAGTATGAGGAATGGGGGAATCCCAACGAAGAGGAGGCTTATCACTATATCCGCTCCTATTCCCCTTATGACAATCTCCTGCCGGTGGCATACCCCAATATTCTGGCCACAGCCGGGATTAATGATTCACAGGTGAGTTACCACGAGCCGGCCAAATGGGTGGCCAAAATGCGGACCCTGAAGAAGGGAGATAATCTGATATTGCTGAAAACCAATATGGAATCCGGCCACGGCGGAGCTACAGGGCGTTATGATTACCTCAGGGAACTTGCCTTCCAGTATGCTTTCCTGATGACCCGGAACGGAATTCCTGACTAAACCCCGAATCAGGCACACGCTTCTGTAAGATTTTTTGGAATTGATAATTCAGAATAAAAACAGGATTTTTAGATGATAAGAAAGATTATTCAGATTGATGAAGCGAAGTGCAACGGGTGCGGACTCTGTATCCCCAATTGCCCGGAAGGGGCCCTTCAGATCATTGACGGGAAAGCCAGGCTTGTAAGTGACCTTTTTTGTGATGGCCTGGGTGCCTGCATGGGACATTGTCCCGAAGGTGCCATTGAGGTTATCGAACGTGAAGCCGAACCCTACGATGAATACAAGGTCATGGATATTATTGCACCCCAGGGGCGCAATACCATCCTTGCCCATCTTGACCACCTCCGCAGTCATCATGAAGAGGGATACCTGCGTGAAGCCATCGCTTACATCAAAGCGCACCAGATCGATATGAGTCCCGGTGCGGAGCCGGTTCAGCCTTCCGCGGCCAAACCCACTGTATTTGCCAATATCCGCGATATCCGGAGTTCTGTCAAGCCCGCCTCTTCCTGCGGATGTCCGGGAAATCAGTCGCAGGATTATAGCATGGACAACGCGAAGCCGGAAACACCCCTGAAAGCGGTGGTGCCTTTCACAGCACCCGCTTCTTCGCAACTGAACCACTGGCCGGTACAGATGCACCTGATAAATCCCATGGCCTCCCAATACAGAAACGCAGATCTTTTACTTGCTGCCGATTGTGTGGCTTTTGCCATGAGCGATTTCCACAGCCGCCTGCTCAGCGGTAAATCTCTGGCCATCGCTTGTCCGAAACTCGATTCCAATATGGATGTGTATGTCTCGAAACTGTCGGCGTTGATCAGCCAGGCTGCCATCCGGTCACTCACAGTGGCTGTCATGGAAGTGCCCTGCTGCAGCGGTCTGATACGCCTTGTCTCTCAAGCCATCGCAGTGAGCGGCCATCCGTTGAAGGTCCGGAAAATTACCGTCAGCACCAGAGGTGAAATCCTTCGGGAGGAGAGTTTATAAGAGGCTTTTCAGAACAGAATCAAAGTACAAGTACGATGAGTTTATCCGAATCCGGAAACAGTAAAATACCCATGACAGGTTTCTGGTCCTCCGTTTCCGTGGCCGTTTTGACCTTTGTCACTTTTGCCGCGGCCATGACGGCTGTGCCCAAATCGGGGCCTTTCAGCACCGGCGATGGGCTGGAGTATCCCTTTCTTGACAGTCTGGCGTTTTATCCCGGCGATTATTACTGGATGTTTCTGGCTATGTTTCAGATCACCATATGGGTGGTGTGGATGGTCGCCCTTCATTTTACCGCTCCGGAAGAGAAGAAGATTTTCAGTTTTGCGGGGGTGGGATTTTCGCTGATGGCCGCCATGGTGCTGTATGCCGATTATTACCTCCAGTTCGCGGTGGTTCCGGTGAGCCTGATGAAGGGGGAGACCGAAGGCATCGCCCTGCTCACCCAGTACAACGACCATGGCATATTCATCGCCCTGGAAGAACTGGGGTACCTGCTGATGAGCCTCTCCCTGTTTTTGATGGCCCTGACCTTTTCGAGGAAGAGCGGTTTGGAGAAAAACCTGAAGCGGGCTTTGGCATTGCCCTTTATTCTGACCATCGTCTCCCTGGTGGCTTTTTTGGTCCAATACGGAGTGGACCGGAGTTACCGCTTTGAAGTGGCGGCAATCTCCTTTAACTGGCTGGTGCTGATCATTGCCGGAATTATGGCTGCCGTTTACTTTCACCGGCGGTTAAGAGAAAAACCCAATTAACATATAAATAAATGGACGATAATACTTTGAAAAAACCGGTGCATTCGGACAAAAAGATGGTCCGGTACAGTATGGGGGTTTTGCTTGCGTTTGCTGCGCTGAATGCCTTTGGCGGGGGTTATTATGCCATGGCCGGTGCTGAAGGGGTGCCCCTGGAATGGCTGGAAGGTTCGCCCTTCCGGAGTTATCTGATTCCCGGAATCTTCCTTTTTGGGATAGTGGGAGGGGCCTTCCTCACTGCTGCCATACTGGCCTTTGTCCGTTCGCGGCATGCCCGGATGGCCGCCTTCCTGGCGGTGGCCGTTGTGTTTGGCTGGCTGGTGGTACAGATGATGATTATCGGCTATGTCTCCTGGATGCAGCCGGTCACGGCCATTGTGGCCCTGGTCATCCTGCTGCTGGCCCTGAAACTGCCGCGGACGGCCTGACCCGGTGGTGACGCACGGAAACCCTCTGCGGGCAAAGATAGACTGACTCCGTGATCAGAGGGTTACTTCCTTCCAGAGGTTCCCTGGGGTTTCAGCACCCGGGCCAACTCCCGCAGGTCGGTTTCCGGAGGAGCGGGAATGTGAAGCTCTTCTGTGTTCTTCAGCGTGCGGTCGTAGTAGTAATACTGAAGATACAAGCCGTGGAAGGGCTCTTCGATGGGTTTCACCTTTTGGATGCCTGAGAGGGGGAAGTCCCAGTTGTGGAAGAAGCCGTTGACGTAGGCAAATTTGCGGCCGATAAGGATGATGCCGTCGCCGCCGAGGTTGCGTTGCCGGTAATAGACGGGCATGCCCAGGGCAAAGAGGGCGAGCAGGAGGATGAGTCCCAGGGCTACCAGCGCCATGGCTCCCTTGCCTTCATCGATGAAGAGGATGAAAAGCCCGAAGATGACCACAATCAGAAAGGTGGTGATTCCCAGAATCCCAAGGTTCTTGCTTCTTCCGAAAGAATAGAGATAGCCGGCATAGGCCGATTTTTCCGCGTCGGAAAGCTGCCAGGCGGCCACGACATTCTCGCCGCTGATGAGGGTGGCCAGTTTTTTGGCCCTCAGCCCGAAAATCCAGGCTGTGACCAATCCGGTGAGCCCGATTAAAATTCCGATAAGGGTAAGGGCGAACATGTTGTGCAGGGGAGAGTCCTCCCGAATGGTCAACAGGATCAGGATGACAGCTCCCATGGTGACCATCAGGGAGCCCCTGACGATCCGGGATTGGCTGTTTTTTACCTTCAGATTTTTATTGATCTTCCCGAAATTAAACTCCTGCCGGGGCAGGGAACCCTTCTTTTCCGAAGTGCCGGAATCTTGGTTTGAGAGATCACCCGTGGTCTCATTTTTCACTACCGGCGGAGTCTCTTCAGGTAGCCCTGAGTTTGCCGCACCGGTTTCCGTTTCCTGCCGGGCGCCGCAGTGGCCGCAGAACTTCTCATTTCCGGCGAGTTCTTTGCCGCAGTTGTAACAAAATTTTGCCATGATCAATCTATTTGTTTCCGTTGAAGAGCAGTTTTAAATCCGTAAAGAAAAGGGCGGCCATTGCCAGTGCCGAAATGTCGAAATACTGGCCCATGACGCGGTTATAAAGTATCCAGGTCAGCAGGAGGATTTGTCCGAGAAGAAGGATTTTGACCAGCCAGTTCAGGGGTTTGGGTTTGTTTTTCCTGGCCAGCACCAGCAAAAGGATGATCGCCGAGAGGGCCAGGATCCTGAGAATCCCATAAACCATAAAACCCTGCATGGCCGCCAGGGCTCCCAGGAGGATGCTGAGCAGCAGGAAAATCCAAATCCATCCGCTGACGCCTTTTCCGGGGGTTTCGGGAGCAGCTTCCTCCTGTGTGCTGGATTTCCCTTTTTGTAAGGTATTTCCCGGGGTTTTCCCGGAGGAAGTTCCGGGGCGAGGAGTAGTTGTCGGGGTGGCTCTTTCACCGAAGGTCTCCTGTATTTCCCTGCCTGCACCGGAGAAAGGTCTCCCTGCATTTCCTGCGTTGAAGTTTTCGCTGATGGCTTCCCCTGCGCGTCGGCGGACTTCCCCTGCGGCCTTTGAGAATACCTTTTGTGCGGCGGAACGGGCCTGGCCTTGCAGGGTGGTCTTCAGCCGCTGTTCCACCCCTTTGACCATCTTCTCTTTGTAACCGCGTGTTTTCGCTTCCGGAGGCGCCGCCACCACCCGGGTTCCGCAGGAGGGGCAGAATCTGACCCCGCTGCCCAACGGCTTACCACAATTTGTACAAAATGCCATATTAATAACTATTTCACTATTTCAGCAATGGGAAAGGCATCATTTTTTTCTCCCTATTTCAGCAACGGGCAACCGCAATTCCGGCATACCTCCTCCTCCATCTCATGCAGGAATCCGCAGGCATTACAGAAAATGATGTCGTCGTCCGACTTGTCAAATTTCTCGTACGTGCGCAGGGCCCCGTGGTACCTGACTTTGTCCCCCTTCCGGAAGTAGTTGAAGAGGGTGTCGTCGTCCTCGGTGCGGATCTCTTCGGTGGTTCCGTTTTCGCTTTTGATCAGGATGGTATAGACCATCCGCCATTCCTGTTCTCCGGGCCGGGCATTTTTTCTCCTTTCCTTCTTCACATTCTTGCCGGTGACCACGCCGTCCCACGTGGGGCGAACATTTTTGGACCTGGCCGCATACACGCCGATCAGCAGGAACATGCCCCCGATCACGAAGCCAACGGTCACCGCTTCGGGGTTTTCCATGTCACCCCCCGATTCTCCGTAGAGGTAAAAACCGGCGATGGCAGCCAGGGCCAGTCCCAGGCCAAAGAGAAAACCGTAGTTTTTGCTGTTTTGCCGGTACCGCTCAAATGCGGGGTCATGGATTTTCGTCGAGTATGCCATAATTATTCTTTATTAAAGAAACCGGCGGCCGGATCGGGGGCGTTGTAATCCTTCAGGTCACCGAAGGAGCGCTCCATATCTCCGGCAACGTCGCCGATGTTGTCATATTCGAGCTGGTTGAGCTTGTTTCTTACCATATCCATGTATTCGGGTGTGGCGTTGGCGTCGACATGGGCATCCTCAACCACCTTCATGGCTTTCTGAAGATTCTCAGGAAGGTCTTTAATTTTCAGGTTCTGTTTATCGTAACCTTCGCGCACCTCCTTCAGGGTCTTAACCGCTTTTTTGGCCTGGGCGTAGGCTTCGGGTTCGGTGCCGTTCTTCAGGGCATTCCCCACCTTGTTCTTATACATCCTGCCGGTCTCCTGGGCGTCGATCAGGGTGCCTTTGCCTTCCTTGACGCGGGTAATGTTGTTGGAGCTGATTTCGATTTCCCCGGTTTCAGGATTGAAGACATGGTCGGAGTAGTCCTTTCCTGCTTCGGCGTCAAAGCGGTCGGTGGCTCTTTGCTGGTGTCGCTCGGCCCATTCCGTTGCATCGACGCCGTCGGGTTTGTCGGTGACCTCGCCAAAGATTTCGTACGATTTTTCCTGCCAGTTGCGGCGTTGCAGCTCGATCCAGTGTTCGCGGCCGTCGGCCCCTTTCACCTTCCTGAGTACCCGGTAGTCGCGGTCGGTGTTCACGGAGTTGCCCCCTTTGCCGGGCGTCCTGAAATCATGGATCTGGATTTCATCGGGTGGCAGCTTGTAGGTTTTCGCGATGTAATCTTTCAGACGGGCGTCGTGCTCCGTATAGATCTTGTTGCGCGAACGCTCGAAGATTTTCTTCATCTCTGGTGTGCCATGTTTTTCGATGGTGCGTACTTTGGCGGGGTCGCGCATGATCTCCAGCACCTTTTTGGGGTCGACCACTTCCTGGCCGTTGACGGTTTTCACCGACTTCATCATGTCGTTGAGGACCTCGTCGGGTGTGGAAACCGGAATATTCCTGCGCAGTGCCTCCTTGTGGAGTTCTGCCGTCAGTTTTTTCATGATCAGCTCCTCGGTAATCTGCCGGCCCGTGATTTTGGCCGCTTCGACCACCGACTTGGTCTGGTAGAGGTTGTAGAGGAATTCGCAGCTGATGAAGATGGTCCATGCCAGGGGTTTGTTTTTGCCGACGATCATCTCTATGTTTTCGATAGAGAGGATCCTTCCCTTGGCGGTATCCATGAGCATGGGCACCAGGCTTTCCATCTGGCGTGATTTGAATTCTTCCCAGCCTTTTTCGGGTTCGTAGATGTAAAAGCTGAGGGCTTCGATCATCTTGGCCTTGATGAGGCCTGCCGCCGTAGCTCCCACCCCTTTGAGGTAAAAGGCGGCCAGGGCATTGAAGGCCATGTCGCCGGCCCATTCTGTAATTTCCAGAGTGACGGTGATGGCGTTGGCCCAGGCGGCTTCCGACTTATAGCCTTCAGCCCCTTCGGCGAGGATCAGGTTGGAGGCTACTTTCCAGATGCGGTTCCGCAATTCGGTGAGTCCCTCGGCACCCAGGGTCATTTTCCGCATTTCCAGGAGGTCGGTCAGCTTGATGGTCGGCTCCCCCGCAGGAACGTACTTGCGGATGATGTATTTGCACTCTTCGTAGGCCTTTACCCAGTCGGGGAACTCCTCGCCGATGCCATAGGTCTTCACCCTGAGGGTGAGGGTCTGTTCGAAGAGTTCGGGATGGAGGGCATCGCCGGCCGGCGCCCTGAGCAGATACCTGAGGGTGTAAACGGTGCCGGTGCCGGGAATCTCCTCTTTGGTGGTGAAGTGGTATCGCCCGTAAGGGATGTTGGTGACCAGTCCGGTAAATTCAAAGTCGGGCAGCAGGACCGAGGCCAGGTTGACAATTTCCGGTTCCTCGTCCTGGAGTTCGAATTCGATGGCGGCGAGCCCTTCCTTGTCGACAGTAATCTGGTTGGTCTCCTGGTCATAGCGGTAAAGGGCCAGGTCGAGGTTGGCCTCGTAGGGTTTGTCAGCGAGGATGATGATGTGGTTCTTTTTATCGGCGCCGTTTTTGATGAAGAGGCCTTCGCGCGAGACCATGATGTTGAGGTGGCGCTCCAGGGGTTCCTCATCGCCCTGGACGGCAGAAATGACCAGGGTTTTGCTGATGATCTGCTCTTCACCCGTGAGCCTGATCAGCGGTCCGGTGAGGGTCACTGTGGCGCGGGTTTCCCCTTTGGGGGCGATGGCGATGGTGGTGAGCGGATCGGTGGGATCTACGCCATGGCGGTATTCCCCGCTGAAGCTCCAGCCGGTCTCCTCCTCCCCGTTTTCGATCCAGGTCTCAAAGGTGATTTCACTCGTCTCTCCGGAATCGGGGAAGGAGGCCTCTTCGATGTCGGTTTCGAGGTGGCAGTCGGCCAGGCGGATTTCCAGGTCGTGTTGCAGCGGGGGTTCTCCCTCCGGAACGTCATCCATGAAGAGGGTGAGGACCACCGAGGGGGGAACGGAGCTTTTGCCCCCTCCCGGCGATGGGTTGGTGGCGCCCATATTGAGGGCTATGCAAGGTTCGTCGGGTACCGCTTCTGAGAGGTCTATCCAGTCACTTTTAGGTTTAAAGGCGATCTGTTCCGTGAGTTCGGGAATATCCTTACCCCCGGGACCGGTAACCATGGCCCTGACGGTCAGCACCTGAAAGGTGTCGGGTCGCAGGGAGCGTTTGTTGCCGGGAAGGGTCTCCACGGCGATTTTCATGGCGGTGTCGGCGGTGATGGTGATGTTCCGGCGGATCAGGTGGCCGCGGGCTTCCGCCGTGACTTCCAGGGGAAATTCGGGTTCCCGGGGCTCCTTGTCAAGGAGCAGGGAGGCGGTGAGCCTTCCGTTGCCGGCTGCGGGTTTCACCTTCAGGGCCTGGTCGGGGGTGGTCACCTGAATGTCGGTGGGGAATTGTTCCGACCCGTGAGGGGTGACCCGGTATACCACCACTTCCAGGGTGGCGGGCTCTCCAACCTTCAGCGTGAACCGGTCACGGTTGATGTTGAGGATGAACTTTTCCTCTTCTTCTTCCTCTTCCTCCTCCTCTTTTTTCTCTTTTTTGCCGGACCGGCTTTTCTTTTCCGGCTGTTTTGCGGCGGGTTTCCTTTTAAAGAGTTTGCGGACCAGGGCGGCGGCCCCGCCGGCACCGATCAGGCCGATGATCACTTCCCAGGGAACCTCTTCTTCTTCCCCACCGGAAGAGTCCGGAGCTGAAGGGGGTGACGAAGCCGTTTCAGCTCCGGAAAGCTCAAAGGTGAGGCCGTTGAGGTGGTCATACATCATCTGTTCGTACTGGGCGAAGGAGTAGGGACTTGGAGCAAACGAACCCTCATCGAAATAGTTGACCTTCGAGAGAATCGAAACGCCGTATTGATCGGTCAGGAAGACAAAGATGAAATAGTAGACCCGCCGGCTTTTATCCCGGGTGTCATCGCCGGAATCATCTTTAGTGTAAATGGTGGCGTCATATCCTGCTATTCTGATTCTGCTGCTTCCCGGAATATTTCCGTCAGGGTATCTGCTCAGGAAGTAGTCCCCCTGGCTGATCATCCCTTTTCCGGCTGCCAGCCTGGCCTTGTTGGCTTCCAGAAATCCGGAGTACTCATAATCGTTTACCCAGGCGTGATAATAAGAGTTCAGTTCACTGCCTCGGGCGCCGATGGCGATGCCCCCGGGACCGCCAGAATGGGAAAGGAAAAGCTGCGAGTTGATTTCGATTGAGGAGTTGGGTTTGGCCGTCAGATAGATGGAGTAATGTTCCACGCGGTCGGAACCCGACCCTTCGGAAAAGGTCCATTCACCCGGGATGGCCCCGGGGTGGGAGATCAGGACTTTTTGCGCCGCTCCGGGTAGGTGGATGATCAGCATCAACAGGAGGACATGAAAGATTTTTTGTTGGTTCATATCAGTCAGGCAGGGTTCGTAAAACAAGTCTATTGTTTGTCAGTTACAAAGAAAAAACAATTGGATAATTTATTATGATTATTTACGGTGATTTACAACATATTTTGGCTTATTTTTAAGCATTTAAAACCTGAGTATGGCCGTGAAGAGTGAAACGCGAAAAGGCCGGGGAGGCCGGATTCTGATTGCTGTCTTTGGTATCCTTTTTTTTGTATACGGGGTGATGCTGGCCGCCCTCTTTTTTTTCGGAACAACCGTGGAGGCGCGGCTGACCAGTTATCGCCAGGAGATGGGAGAGCGTAACGAGGTGATTCCCAACAGGTATACCTACCATTTCGGGTATTCTTTTACGGTAAACGGTCGCGACTATTCGGGCACGGGACAACGGGTGGCCGGACCTGTCCATCTTAAGCCCGGTCCCGGCGCCACCATTACGGTGAAATACCTGCCTTGTTGCCCGTTCATCAGTTCCGATACGGAAGATGGCAGGGAGGGGCGCAGGGTCCTGGTGATGCTGGGGATCGCCTTCCTCCTGTTTTGGTTTGCCCGCAGCAGCAGGCATTCCTCCGAAAGCAGTACATTTGATATACCATAAATTGTCATTTCTCTTTTAATTATAATAATTGCGGTAATTATGAAATGGATGGTTTTGAGTTTGTTTCTGGCAGGTTCCATGCAGGTGTGGGCGCAAACACCTGTATTTATTCTCAAAAAAGATACGCTGAAACCCCGTTCCCAGAGTGATGACAATCGCCCGGTAATGGGTCAGATCAGGGTGTCGGGGGAAGAGATGTGGGCCCGTTCCGCGGGCAACCTGATGGTTGTTCCCGGGCAACTGGAACTTTTTACAACCAATGATGTTCCTCAGCGGCTTACTGTGAAGCACAGGCCTTCGTATCAGGGCGCCAGGGAGGTGGTGTGGATTTCCGAACAACCGGCTGTGGCATCGGTGACTTCTGCAGGAATGGTCACAGGTCTGAAAAAGGGGAGTACCCGTATCATGGCCATATCAGGAGGAGGGAGCGATACCGCATGGTGCCATGTTTCGGTGGGTATTGCCAATGAGTGGGGGAATATGAGGGACCCGGGGTATGGTTTTGTGGCCACACAGGGGCGGTGGATCTATTTTGCCCATCCGGGGGAGGAGGGTAAACTTTACAAAATGGATTTCAGAGGCCTGGAGTTGACGCGGCTCTGTGAAGACGAGCCCGGAAACCTTCAGGTAGTGGGTCGCCGGATTTATTACGACTGCGACGCAGGAATAGTCAGCGTGGATCTGGACGGTAAAAACAGGAAAGTGATCGACAGCCGGGCTTCCCTTCTGCGTGTGCACCGCGACGGAACCCTATTTTGCACCAGGGAAAATAAGGTGTTCACCCTTGATCTGACAAAGCCCAACCAGGCGATGGAGGTGGCTTTTGAGGATACGGACCCGGTATTCAATTTTACACCCGACCGGTATTATCTTTTCTATAATAAATACTGGGACAATGTGGAAGGTGATCCGCAGAAGGGTGGTATCTTCAGGTACAACTGGACTGCAAAAACGAAGGAACAGGTGGTTCCGCTCCATCACATTATCTCCGGCTTTGCCTTGGAGGAAAATTCAAATATTGTCTATTACTATCAGAATGGGAGCAAAACTACTGTTGCAAAATCCATTCTGGGAATTGAGGTAGATAGTGGCGGGGATCCGGTACAAACAGGGATGTTTTCGACGCCCAATACGCACCATCAGGCGAAAAGAATTCCTCAGGTTGATGATTTCAGTATCCCCTGGACCCTTGTCGGGGAGTGGGTCTACTATCTCCGCGGTCATGAGCTGAGACGCGTGAAAGAGGCCGGGGAAGGTGATCAGAGCGTTGCAATACTCGAAACAGAAAATTATGAAATATACTCTTTCGGAGATTTCCTGATTCTCTATTCCATCGAAAATAAGTCCATCATCAGGACGCTGCCCGACGGAAGGGACATGGTCAGGATATTATGAAAACATTGAACAGATGAAGCCAGGAGGGTGGGCCATGGTCATCATCGCGTTTCCGGGGAGAAAGGCTTTCAACGGCCAAAGGCTCTCATCAGGTCGTTGATCACCCGGGAGGCATCCTTTCCACCGGTTTCCTGTGAAATTTCGCGGTTTATCCGGCTGATGGTCACCGGATCGCTTTCCTGAGTGCCTATCTGTTTGATTTTCTGATTCATGTTGGTCCAGTATTCTTTCTGGGCCTGAATCTGCTTATGGTCAAGGCTTCCGGGCGCCGCCAATTTCAGGTCGGCATCCAGTTTTTTCATCAGCATGTTGTCGATTTCCTTCGACGCTTCGCGGCATTTCGCCTGAAGTTTCGTGGTCTGGGTGAGCAATTTGTTTCCTTCAATGCCTTCCACCTTGACTTTCAGCACCTTTCCGATGCTTGCCACATCGTCGGAAGCCAGCGTGGTAAAATCGACATTCTTGTCGAGCAGTTTGGTGGTGGAGAAGGCTTCCTT
>CAYYJE010000032.1:0-26157 GCA_964472165.1 uncultured Prolixibacteraceae bacterium
TATGAACCAGACGAGAAGATCATTTTTGGGTCGGGCAGCATGGGTTGCCTCTGCATTGACCCTGGTGCCAACAATTGTGGAAGCTTCGGTACCTGCCAGTAAGAAAAAAATGCGCGTTTTGCCGAAGGGTGGGGTTGTTCTTTTTCAGGGGGACTCTATTACGGATGCAGGACGGGATAAAACCAGGGAATTGCCCAACAATCCCGGTTCTTTTGGCGGAGGATACGCTTTCCAGGCAGCGGCCTCCATCCTGGACTACTTTGCCCAAAACAACCCCATGGTTTACAACAGGGGGATCAGCGGCAACAAGGTATACCAGTTGGCTGAAAGGTGGCAGAAGGACTGTCTCGACCTGAAACCCGACGTGCTGAGCATCCTGATCGGGATCAACGATTACTGGCATATGCGCAATGGCAAGTACGACGGCACCCTGGAGAGGTACGAAAATGATTACCGGCAGTTGCTCTCCAAAACCCGCGAGGCACTGCCCGCTGCAAGGCTGGTGATCTGTGAACCTTTTGCGTTGCCGGGGACCACAGCAGTGGACGACAGCTGGGTGGAGCCGGTGAAAGGGTACAGGCTGGTGGCTGCGAAACTGAGCAGTGAATTTGACACTGTGTGGGTGCCCTTCCAGAAAGTTTTTGACGAAGCCATTCGTCATGCTCCGGCATCCTGGTGGTCCGGCGACGGTGTTCACCCTTCCATGGCGGGAAGCCACCTGATGGCTGCCGCCTGGTTAAAGGCGGTATTCGGGATTTAACAGCCTGTAGAAATCAGATTTCTACTTCTTTGAGTGTACCGTCTTCCAGTATCCTGAAACAGGGTATTTCATTATGGACGGCTGTCTTGCAGAAGAGCAGGTCGACCGTGTCGTTGCCCATCACCTGACCGGATTTGAGGTGCAATGCTTCCGGCTTAATGGAATAATCACCCGATACGATCAACCCTCGACGGTCGCGGACAGTTAATCCGGTGCAGGTATCTGCCACAAATTCCAGATCCTTGTAACGTATGGTGTCTTCCCAGTGGTGAATGCCAGACACTGCGGGGAGGACTTCACTTTTGTCCCTGACAGAAAAAACGTTGTTTCTGTAACAAATGGCGTATGCCAATATGCCCGTTAGCAGGATGAGAATCGCTTTATCTTCAAATTTCATATTTCCTGATCGAAAACCGGGGCCAAAAGTAGTCCAATTTTAATACGGGGAGATTTTTCCGGGGATGATTTACTGCAGGATTAACAAACTGTAAAATTCACAAAAAAAAACAGGATATACAGCTTATCTCCGCCATACATCCTGTTCTTATCCTCCTTGATTATTCTCTAGTCTTTTAATCTAAGATCTTTTTATCTAAGATCTTTTTATATAAGATCTTTTTATCTAATATCTTTTAATCTTTTAGTCCTTTCTCAATAGTTTCACCACTTGCTGATAGACATTTTCCCCGTTGAAGCCCAATTTTTCATCCAGCACTTTATAGGGGGCGGAATATCCGAAGGAGTTCATACCCCAGACGGCGCCGTTTTCGCCCACCAGGCCGGCCAGTGTCACTGAAAGGCCGGCGGTCATCCCGAACCGGGGAACCTTACAGGGCAGGACATCTTTCTGGTATTCTTTATTCTGGTTCCGGAAGAGGCCTTCGGAGGGAACGGAAACCACCCTGACTTTCAGGCTGGCGCGTTGCCTTAGCAGCGCAGCTCCTTCGACCAGGGTGGCGACTTCTGAGCCGCTGGCCAGCAGGACCACATCGGGAGTGCCACCGTCATCTTCGACGACATAAGCCCCTTTTGAGGAGCGGAGTGCCGAGGTGAAGGGATCTCCCTCTACGGGCAGGTTGGTGATGTTTTGCCGGGAGAGGATCAGGGCGGTTGGAGTGGCGGTATTTTCCATGGCAAGTTTCCATGCCACCGTGGTTTCATGGACATCTGCCGGGCGAAGGACCAACATGCTGTTGTGGCCCTTGTGGTTTTGAAGTTTTTCCATCAGCCTGATCTGGGCTTCCTGTTCAACGGGCTGGTGGGTAGGACCGTCTTCCCCCACGCGGAAAGCATCGTGGGTCCACACGTATTTGACGGGCAGTTCCATCAGCGCAGCAAGTCTGACGGCAGGTTTCATATAGTCGGAGAAAACGAAGAAGGTTCCGCAAGCCGGAATCACTCCACCGTGGAGCGCCATGCCGTTCATCACACAAGCCATGGTCAATTCAGCTACCCCTGCCTGCAGGAATGATCCCGAAAAATCACCTTTCCGGAAAGCTTTGGTCTTTTTAAGAAATCCGTCGGTCTTGTCGGAGTTGGAGAGGTCGGCCGATGCCACTACCAGGTTTTCGATTTTGCCGGCAAATGCAGCCAGTACGGTGCTCGACGCTGCCCTGGAAGCCTGGTTGTCTTTCTGGGTGATGGAAGCGTAGTCAAATTCCGGAGCTTTGCCGGAAAAGAAGGTGTCCAGTTTGCGTGCCAGCTCCGGATTTTCAGCGGCCCATATTTTCTCCGCAACTTTCCGCTCTGCAGCCATTTCCTCCAGGCGGGCACGGCGAGCGGCATATAAAGCGGCTACATCCTCAAAGATCACGAATGGATCATCAGGATTGCCACCCAGATTTTCAATCGATTTATCAAAGGAGGCGCCGGCTTCTCCGAGAGGCATCCCGTGAGTCGAAGTCTGCCGTTCAAAGTTGCTGCCGTCGTCCTTCACCGCTCCCTTGCCCATAATGGTCTTTCCAATAACCAGGGTTGGTTTTTCCGTTTCAGTCTGGGCACTCTTCAATGCCGACCTTATTTCGTCATGCGAATTGCCGGTGATGGTAACCACTTTCCAACCCCATGCTTCATATTTGCGGGCTGTATCTTCGGCTGTTACCTCCTCAGTGGTAGTCGAAAGCTGGATGTCGTTCGAATCATAGAACATGATCAGGTTGCTCAGTCCCAGAAAACCTGCCAGTCGACCTGCACCCTGGGAAATCTCCTCCTGGACTCCCCCGTCGGAAATGAATGCGTAGGTTTTATGGGCCATCCACTCCCCGAAACGGGCAACCAGGAATCTTTCGGCGATTGCGGCACCCACAGCCATGGCATGGCCTTGCCCTAAAGGACCGGAGGTGTTTTCCACTCCGCGGAGCAGATCTACTTCGGGGTGTCCCGGTGTGATGCTTCCCCACTGCCTGAAACTTTTCAGATCATCCATGCAATAAAACCCTGCCAGGGACAGCACGCCATAAAGCATGGGTGACATATGCCCGGGATCGAGGAAAAACCGGTCACGGTTTTTCCATCCCATGTCGGTGGGATCGTATCGCAGAAATTCACTGTACAAAACATGGATGAAATCGGCTCCGCCCATGGCGCCTCCGGGATGACCCGACCTGGCTTTCTCTACCATGGCAGCTGCCAGGATGCGAATGTTGTCCGCCGCTTTTTCTGATAAACACTTGCTCATTCTTTCTTATTTTGTGATAAATAATTCAACTTTTCGTTATTTGAGGATCCTGGCCATGAAAACCCCTTCAATAGCCCGGAGTTCTTCCACCGTGGCCGGACCGACCTCTTCCTGTTCTATGTCGATGATGTTGTAGGCAATCTCGTTTTTGTTTCTGTTCAGCATGTTCAGGATGTTGACTCCCTGGTTGGCCAGAATGAATGAGATCTGGTTCACCATTTTGGGAATGTTTTTGTTGGCTACCACGATACGCAATCCGCCGCTGCGCTCCATTTCGGCATTGGGGAAATTGACCGAATTAATGATGTTCCCTTTTTCAAAATATTCCCTGAGTTGGTCTACCGCCATGATGGCGCAGTTGGTTTCCGATTCATCGGTGGAGGCGCCCAGGTGGGGAATACAGATCGCATTTTTCATCTTCAGGGTCTCCTCATTCGGGAAGTCGGTGATGTATCTGAAAACTTTGCCATACTCCAGTGCTTCGGCCATGTCGGCGTTATGAACCAGTTCCCCGCGGGCGAAGTTGAGGATTTTCACGCCGTTTTTCATCTGCCTGATCTTGTCCTTGTTAATGTATCCCCTGGTCTCAGACGTCAGCGGTATGTTCAGGGTGATAAAATCGGCATTTGCAATGGCCGACTCAAGGGTGCGCGCCAGCTGGATCTTGTCACTTAACTTCTGCGCCTGCATCACCGAGATATAGGGATCGTATCCGGTGACGGTCATGCCCAGCATCTGTGCTGCATTGGCTACCAGAACCCCGATCGCACCCAGCCCGATTACACACAGGTTTTTCCCCATGATCTCATTTCCGGCAAAACTCTTTTTCCCTTTTTCGATGAGAGGAGGGACCTGATCTCCCTGTCCGATCAAAGTTTTTGCCCACTCTATTCCTCCGCTGATGTCGCGTGAGGCCAGTAACAAACCGGCCAGAACAAGCTCTTTAACCCCGTTTGCATTGGCTCCCGGGGTGTTAAAAACAACAATCCCCGATTCTGTGCATCGATCAAGTGGTATGTTGTTGACTCCTGCTCCGGCACGCGCAATGGCTTTTACCGTTTTGGGAAAATCCATATTGTGAATGTTGCTGCTTCTCAGGATTATCGCGTCAGGGATTTCCAGTCCCGTTCCCGTTTCATAGCTTTCATGGGGAAAATGACTTAATCCCTGCGGATCAATTTTGTCCAGTGTGAGAATCTTGTACATGGTATTTCTGTGTTAGTGACAATTAATAGAAAGTACAGGCTTACAAATATTGGAATAATTTTTAATTTTTTCTCCGGCCAATATTCACTATATTGTATCGTTGTATTTAACATCTATTTATTGCTGCCATGAAAATAAACAATATTCAGTCATTCAGTCTTTTGAAGTTTAACTTTTTAGGGATAAGCCCGGTAATTCTTGCTGTTGTTTCTCTCCTTTTTTTTGGAGGATGCAAGGGAAAGAAAGGGGATTTGCTTCCTGATCCGGGATTTTCAAGATACATCACTTCCTTCACGTCGGGAGAAATTTCTGTGGAAGCTCCGGTCACGGTCAGGCTGGCGGAGATCCCTTCCAGCGTGGAGCCAGGAACATCGATATCCGGCCCGCTTTTTGAACTGTCACCTCAGGCAAAAGGGGATGTTGTGGCTGATGCTTCCGGTCTGTTCACATTCAGACCTGCCGAACCCCTTCAGCCGGGTACCCGCTATACGGTATCCTTTAATCTCAGCCGGTTGCTGGATGTGGAAAAGCCCTACCGCGTTTTCAGGTTCTCCTTCAAAACAAGGTCGCAGCATTTTACGGTGGAGGAAGATGGGCTGTATGCCGATGCCTCTCTGGATTACCGTGGAATGTCCTATTCCGGTACAGTGATCACAGCCGATGTGGCTGATCAGGCACTCACTGAAAAGATCGTGGAAGTGCGCTACGACGGGAAACCGGTATCGCTTTCGTGGAGTCATTCACCCGACAGGCTCAGGCATATTTTTACCGCCGATACGTTGATGAGGGATGAAACTGAAATCAGGAAAATGGAGATTTCATGGGAAGGCAAACCTTTGAAGGTGAAGCAAAAGGGGGAGTTAACAGTGGAGGTACCCCCGGTAAATCAGTTTACAGTTGTGGGCGTGAAACAGCAGACCACACCTGAACAGCAGGTAGTTGTCCTTTTTTCTGATCCTTTGACTTCCGATCAGGCCATCGAAGGGATGGCTGCTTTTGACAATGAGGGGAAATATACCTGGCAGATCGACGGAAACCGTCTGATCCTTTGGCCACTGGAAAAGATAACCGGGGAGAGCAAACTTACGCTTTTCAGGGGAATCCGGAGTGCTGACGGTAAGCGCCTGGCGGAGGCCCAAACCTTTACCCTCTTTTTCAGGAATCTGAAGCCGGAAGTCAGGTTATTGGGGAAAGGAGTGATCGTTCCTGAAGAGGGATCGCTGGTTCTCCCCTTTGAAGCGGTAAGCCTGAATGCCATAGATTTACGCATTATCAGGGTTTATGCCTCCAATGTCAGGCAGTTTTTGCAGGAAAACCAGGTGGATGGCGAAAGTGACATCAAGAAAACGGGACGCCTCGTATATACAGGGAAGGTGGACCTCACACCTGACCGGGCTGAGCAGCTTCACCAGTGGAATACATACCGCCTCGACCTGAACCGGTACGTCAAGCCGGAGCAGGGAGCCATCTACCGGGTCGAACTCCGGTTCCGGAAGGCTTACTCGCTTTATGCGTGTGAGGATGACGATTCATTTCCTCTGGCCGAAGAGGAGGAACCGGAGGATTGGGATTCACCCGGGTGGTACAGTCTTTACTATTATCCTGACGGGTACGACTGGGAGGAACGTGACAATCCGTGTCACGCGTCCTATTATCATTCCGGAAGGTTTGTAAGCCGGAATATCTATGCATCCAATCTGGGGATGGTAGCCAAAGAGGGCAAGGGGTTCCGCTATACTGTGGTTGTTACCAATCTTAAAACCGCGCAGCCTGAAGAGAAGGTGGAGGTTTCACTCTACAGTTTACAGCACCAGTTGCTGGGGAAAGCCTATACCGACAAGCGGGGTTTTGCCACGCTTGAGCCGGGACAGAAACCTTTTGTGGCTGTAGCCAACAAAGGCGGGCAGACTGGTTATCTCCGGATTGATGACGGTTCGTCGCTGTCGCTCAGCAATTTTGATGTGTCGGGCGAGGAGGTCCGGGAAGGCGTCAAAGGCTTCATATATGGGGAAAGGGGGGTATGGCGGCCCGGAGACCAGTTGTTTCTGACATTTATCCTTGATGATCCTGAGGGGAGAATTCCCCGGGATGCACCTGTTTTGTTCCGGCTGATCAACTCACGTGGCCAGGAAGTGGAGAAACAGGTTGCCACACATGCTGAGAATGGATTCTACCAGTTCCCGGTAAAAACCCGTTCCGACGATCCGACAGGCAACTGGTATGCCCGGGTACAGGCAGGGGGTGCCACCTTTGAGAAGCGGATCAAAATTGAAACCGTCAAACCCAACCGGCTGAAAGCAACCCTTCAGCTCCCTCTTCCCATCCAGTCGGGAGTCAGACAGCAGGGACGCCTCAATGCTGCATGGCTTCATGGTGCGGAGGCCCCTTCGCTGAAAGCTGTGGTTGAAACGGAAATGTTCCCCATGGAAACTACCTTCCCGGGATATGAAAAATATACCTTTCACAATCCTGCTGCGGTCTATTTCACATCGAAACAAACCCTGTTTGAAGGGCGGCTTGATGAGCACGGACAGGTTCTTTTCCCGCTTGAATTTCCTGCAAATGCATCAGCTCCCGGAAAGCTGAAAGCATGGTTCACCACCCGGATTTTTGAAGAGGGAGGTGATTTCAGCACTTTTGTCCAGGAGGCTGAGTTCTCGCCTTATCCCAAATATCTGGGAATCCGGATGCCGGAAGAAGAGGACGGCTGGTACCAGACCGGAAAATTGTATCAGCCAGAACTGGTGGCACTTTCTCCCGAAGGGAAAGGAATTCCCCTGGGAAGTGTGGAAGTAAGCCTATATAAAATAGACTGGCGTTGGTGGTGGGAGTCGGGTGACGATTACCTTGCCCGTTATGTGAGCGGGAGACAGTTTCAGCCGATCAAACGATGGATGCTGGATGGTTCAGCCCTTAAAGCGCAGATCGACCTGAAGGTGGATTACCACGACTGGAGGGACAACGGCCGTTACCTGCTTTTTGCCCGTGACACAGAGAACGGACATGGAACCGGGGTGACCTTTTACTTGTCGGAATGGGGAGGATGGCGAACCGATGCAATGCCCGAAGGCGCTACAATTCTTTCGCTTCAAACCGATAAGGAAAAGTATTCTCCCGGAGAAAAGATCCGTGTCACAATTCCCTCCCAGGCAGGAGGAGAGCTTCTTGTAAGTCTTGAAGACGGGAAGCAGGTCAAGGATATTTTCTGGGTAAAAGCGGGAGAGAATGAAACTGTTTTTGAGGTGGCGGTAAAGCCGGGAATGGCGCCTACTCTCTATATTCATGTGACCCTGATTCAACCTTATGGTTCCACCCGGAATGATGCTCCCATAAGGCTTTACGGGGTGAAGGCCGTGAAGGTGGAAGATCCCGCTACGCTTCTGCAGCCGGTTGTCTCGATGAACAACGAACTGGAGCCTGAAAAGGAGTTTCAGGTAGTGGTCAGTGAAGAAAAGGGGAATCCCATGACTTATACCCTGGCCATTGTCGATGAAGGGCTTCTTGATATAACAGGATTCCGTACGCCCGATCCCCACGCCCATTTTTATGCCCGTGAAGCACTGGGGGTAAAAACCTATGATCTATATGACTATGTGGCAGGTGCTTACGGAGCCAGCCTTGAAAAGTCATTTGCCATCGGGGGGGATGAGGACCGCCGCATTGCCGGCAGCAAGGAGGCCAACCGTTTTCAGCCGGTGGTGCTCTACGCGGGCCCTTTTACCCTTTCCAAGGGAAAGCGCACGACCCACCGCTTCAGGATGCCGAATTATGTGGGGTCGGTGAAGGCAATGGTCATTGCCGGCCACAAGGGAGCATACGGAAGTGCAGCACAAACTGCTGCTGTGCGTAAAACCGTGATGCTGTTGGCCACACTGCCCCGTGTGGCAGGACCCGGCGAAGAATTCTCCCTGCCGGTCGAGGTATTTGCGATGAAGGAATCTACCCGGAATGTGTCTGTCAGTGTGGAAGCCGGGGGAAATCTGGCCGTATCGGGTGAGCAGACGAAGCAGATCACGTTTTCCCGCCCGGGAAGCCAGGTGGTGTGGTTCCGTATAAAGGCTTCCATGGCTACAGGTATTGGGAAAGTGAAAGTCAAAGCCACCAGTGGAAGTGACATTTCTGTCAGTGAAACTGAACTGGAGATCCGCAATCCCAATTCTCCCGTGATGGTTGAAAAATCTGCCCTGATTGAATCAGGAAAGTCATGGTCTGAGACAGTTACTGCCCCGGGGATGCCCGGAACGAGGGAAGCATTTCTGGAACTTTCTGCCATCCCCGGTCTCAATCTCTCCCGACATCTCGACAACCTGGTCAGCTATCCTCATGGCTGTGCCGAACAAACGGTTTCAGTGGCGCTTGGGCAACTTTTTCTCGAAAACCTGATTGAGTTGCCTGCTGAGGAGAAAAGCCGTATTGAAGAAAACGTCAGGCAAGCCCTGCAAAGCCTCCTCCATATGCAGACCAGTACCGGAGGATTTGCCGGTTGGCCGGGACAGAACAGTGCGAATGACTGGAATTCAAGTTATGCGGGTCATTTTATCACCCTGGCGGCTCAAAAGGGGTATACGATTCCTGCGGGAATGAAGAGCAGGTGGTTGTCCTATCAACTGGCGGCAGCACGCAACTGGAGACCTTCGCCGGCAGCCGATCCCTTTGTGAGAAGAGAGGAAGCGCTGATCCAGGCGTATCGTTTATATTCCCTTGCGCTAGCCGGCTCACCGGAGGCTGGGGTAATGAATCGATTCAGGGAGGAAGTCAAAGATTATCCCCAGGCACGATGGAGACTTGCTGCCGCCTACGCACTAACCGGTCAGCCGGCGGCAGCACGGCAATTACTGGAACAGCTGCAGCCTTTTGCGGAGGAGTACCCCGGGCAAGGTGCCACATTCGGGAGTAAACTCCGCGACAAGGCCATGATGCTGGAAACCCTTCTCCTGCTTAACGACCGTAAACAGGCTTTCCCCTTGCTGGCAGAAATGGCCGCAGAAATCGGGAACAGCAGCTGGCTGAGTACCCAGAGTGCTGCCTGGAGCTTCTATTCGATTTCCAGATTTTTTGCCGGGGGAACGGGAACAGGGAATTTCGACGCTAAAATCGGGATCCAGGGAAAAGAAGATGTGATCCGGTCTGCTTCCCCGGTACGCAGAATTCCGGTGAAAATCGCAGCCGATGGAAAGATCACGGTGAAAGTGGAAAATACGGGTACGGCTCCCTTGTATGCCCGGGTAGCGGCCCGCGGAGTGCCGCTGGAGGATACCACAGGGATGGTGAGCAACAACCTTCGCTTGAGGACTGTTTTTACCGGAAAAACAGGAAAAACTGTGGATCCGTCTTCACTTCCGCAAGGCAGTGACCTCTTCCTGGAAGTGACGGTGACCCATCCGGGAACCCTGGGACCTTACAGGGATCTGGTGCTGGCGACGGTGTTCCCTTCGGGATGGGAAATCCTCCACAACCGGCTTACTGATATTCCCTCAGGCCCCAACCGGCATTTTGAATACCAGGATTATCGCGACGACAGGGTCTATACCTATTTCAACCTCGCAACTGGTGAATCCAAAACATTCAGGTTTGCCCTGAACTCCTCCTACGCGGGAAGGTTTTTCATGCCTGCCCTGGTGTGTGAAGGCATGTATAATTATTCCACATACGCCCGTGAACCCGGCAAATGGGTTGCGGTCAGCGGGAAATAGCCGCATGGCAGATGCGAAGTGGGTTGAAATGCATGGCTGAGCGCCGCGGACGAAGGTTCCTGTTCCTTGTCGCCGGGATACTTCTCTTTGTCCTGTTTTACAGGAGTGTTCCCCGTCCGTTATTTCAGGCACCTTACTCTCCGGTGCTGGAAAGCAGTGACGGACAGTTGTTGGGGGCACGAATAGCTTCCGACGGGCAGTGGCGGTTTCCATCACCCGATTCCGTGCCAAAGCGGTTTGAAACCTGCCTGCTGGCTTTTGAAGACCGCCATTTTTACCACCATCCAGGAATTAATCCTTTAAGTCTGATCAGGGCCACATTCCAGAATATCCGGAAAGGGAGGATTGTTAGCGGAGGAAGTACCCTGACCATGCAGGTCGCACGCCTGGCATGCCCGGGAAAGAAGAGGAGCTATTTCCGCAAAGGAGTGGAGATGATCCGGGCACTTAATCTGGAACTTCGCTTTTCGAAAAGGGAAATCCTCAGGATGTATGTCAGCCATGCGCCTTTCGGTGGAAATGTGGTCGGCCTGGAAGCCGCATCCCTACGCTATTTCAAACGACCGCCCCACCAGTTGTCGTGGGCGGAATCCGCCACCCTGGCAGTTCTGCCCAACGCCCCTTCCCTTATTTTCCCGGGACGCAATGATACGCTCCTGCTGCACAAAAGAAACCGGTTGCTTGACCTGCTGTTCACCCTTCACCGGATCGATTCCCTCACCCTGCAACTGGCAAAAACAGAACCCATGCCGGAGAAACTCTATCCCATCACTGATTGTTGTTACCATCTGCTCGAATATTCCATGAAAGAAAAGCGAGGGGAACGAATCAGAACTTCCCTCGATTTTCAGTTGCAGAATTTGGTCAACCAGGCAGTAACGGCTCATGCAAAGGTCTTGTCGGCCAATCACGTGTACAATTGCTGCGCACTCGTAGGGGACGTCAGAACCGGCAGGGTGCTTGCATATACCGGAAATGTGCCGGATCTAATGGATCCGGAGCACGGAAACCACGTCGACATCATCCGCTCACCCAGGAGCAGCGGCAGCATTTTGAAGCCTTTTCTCTACGCCGCCATGACGGAGAAGGGTATTGTGGCTCCCAACCTCCTTATCCCCGATGTGCCGCTCCGCTTTGAGGGTTTCACTCCTTTGAACTTCAGCAGGGAGTATGATGGCGCAGTTCCGGCGGCCGAAGCCCTGGCCCGTTCTCTCAATGTGCCGGCGGTGAAAATGCTTCAGGAGTATGGAGTAGAACCATTTTACCATTTCCTGAAAAAAGCGGGAATGTCAACTCTGACAAAGCAAGTCGGGCATTATGGATTGTCGCTGGTTCTCGGGGGGGCGGAAGTCACCCTCTGGGACCTTGCCGGGATGTATGCCTCCCTGGGGCGAATTGTCACAACCTATGCTGAAAAAGATGGATTTTATCCGGTCAGCCAGTTCCAGTCCCTGGAATGGCGTGCCCCTCAACCCGGGGAAAGGGGAGAGGGGAGTGAGGCTGCACGTCCTTTTTTGAAAGCTTCCTCCGCCTGGCTCACCCTCGATGCCTTGCAGAATGTCAGCAGGCCCGGTGAGGAAACCGGATGGGAACATTTCGCGGGATCCCGTCATATTGCCTGGAAGACCGGGACCAGCTTTGGTTTTCGCGACGGATGGGCCGTAGGCCTTACCCCGGATTATGTGGTGGCGGTATGGGCAGGAAACGGCGACGGGGAAGGGCGGCCCGGGCTTACCGGTACAAACATGGCTGCCCCACTGATGTTTGAATTGTTCGGATTCCTGCCACAGGGAAACTGGTTTAAACCTCCCGCCGACGAATTGGTGCCTATGCTCTTTTGCCATGAAAGCGGTTATTTACCCTCCCCGGCCTGCATCGAAAAAGACACCCTGCTCGTACCTTCAAATGTCAGGATCCCGCAATGTCCCTACCACCGTCTCATCCACCTTGACCAGGAGGGCCGGTTCACGGTTTCCGGCAACTGCTACCCTGTAACCTCCATGCAGACCGTAAGCTGGTTTGTATTGCCTCCTGCAATGGAATATTACTACAGAAGAATCCATCCGGAGTATAAACCATTGCCGCCACCGTTGCCCGGATGTGCCCCGGAAGAAGCGGTGATGGAACTGATTTATCCCCGCGAAATGGAACGGCTGTTCATTCCACGCCAGCTTGACGGAACCCCCGGGGAAGTCATTTTTGAAGTGGCTCACCGGTATGGCCACAGTGCCACCCTCTATTGGTATATCGACCGCGATTATGCAGGCAGCACCTCCTCCATTCACCAGATGGGGCTTCACCCTTCACCGGGATGGCATACTGTCACCATCACCGACCAGGAGGGGAACTTGCTGGAGAAAAGGTTCTTCGTGGTGAAAAAGGGAGGGGGAGACTGAGAGACAGTTGTTTGAAATCGTTCAAAAGTTGTTCAAAATTGTTAAAGGGTTCAAATGGCACTGCGTGCCGTTCAATGGTTCCAGATTCCATGTTCCAGGTTCCAGGGCTGTGCCGTTCCAAGGCACTGCGTGCCGTTTAAAAAGTTGTTCAAGGTTGCAGGAGTTGTCTATTAATGGTCATTCATCGTCATTGAAGCTCCTCGCGGCAGAGCCGGCGAGGAATCCGATTCCGTCAAGGACTTCCTTAGTGTGTTGTTCGCTTACCCCGTCTCGCCTGAGGCGAGAGGAATGCGCTCACCGGAATTCAATAGTCGTTCATTGTATCAGGGTTTACCGTTAGATTCGAATACGATCGAATGACGGCTGCAGGCCCGATGTCAATGAATGACGCGCGTAGCGCAAATGACCCTCAATGTCGGCCACAGGCCCAATGACTATAGAATGACGCGCCTAGCGCAAATTGATCCGCGCTTTTTTTCTATTTTTGTGTACCTTTAAAACGAAGATGAGAACCATAGCAGAGAATATTCAGGCCATCAGGAGCAGTTTGCACGGAAACGTAAAACTGGTGGCGGTATCCAAAACAAAACCGGCGGAAGATTTGCTGGAAGCCTATCAAGCCGGACAGCGTTTATTCGGAGAAAACAAAGCACAGGAGATGGCTGCCAAGTTCCCCATGCTCCCTGCGGATACCGAATGGCATTTCATCGGCCATCTCCAAACCAACAAGGTTAAGATGATCGCTCCTTTCGTGGCCATGATCCATGCGGTAGATTCCCTTAAACTGCTTAAGGTCATCGACAGGGAAGCGAAGGTTTGCAACCGGGTGATTCCCTGCCTCCTTGAATTCCGCATTGCCAGGGAAGAAACGAAATTCGGACTCTCCTATAAGGATGCCTGTGAAATTCTGGAGAACCCGGACTTCGGGGAACTTGAAAATGTGACGATTGCAGGCGTAATGGGAATGGCAACTTTTACAGGTGATATGGAACTGGTAAGGAGTGAGTTCCGCCTTCTCAGGCAAATATTTGACCGGATCAGGCAAAACTACTTTTCAGAGTCAGCCGCGTTCAGGGAAATATCGATGGGCATGTCGGGCGACTATTTGGTGGCCATGGAGGAGGGAAGTACCCTGGTGCGTATCGGAAGCAGTATTTTCGGGGAGCGGCAGGGAACTGGTTGATATACCGGATTGGCCTTCAATTTTCCGTCGTTGATTTCATTCCTCCCGATTTGCCATTTTCCGTTTTCCTTTTTACATTTGTTGCCTTCCGTTCAATTCGACTACAACAGACTAATAAGGTGTGATTATGGCAAATCTGGAAACCACTTATCTTGGGATTAAAATAAAAAATCCGCTGGTTGCAGCAAGTTCAGGACTGACCAGTTCTCTTGACAAAATCAAGGAATTGGAACAGGCAGGAGTGGGAGCGGTAGTGCTGAAATCGATTTTCGAGGAGCAGATAAACGGGGAAATCGGTGATATGATTAAACATAGCGGGCACCATGGCGATTATCCCGAAGCCGACTATTACATCGAAAATTATGTGCGGAACAACTCCGTGACCAGGCATACTTCCCTGGTTACAAAAATCAAACAGGAAACAAGCCTGCCTGTAATTGCCAGCGTAAACGGAGTGTCGTCTTCAGGATGGACCTCGTTTGCCAGGGATCTGGAAGATGCAGGTGCGGATGCCATTGAACTCAATGTGTTTTATCTTCCTGTCAACAGGCAGCAGACTTCAGCGGAAGTTGAAAAATTGTATATCGATATTTTACAGGCCGTGGTATCCAGCACCAGGATTCCCGTTGCAGTAAAAATCGGAAGCCATTTCACCAATATCATCGGGATGGCTGAAAAACTCAAAGCCAACGGTGCAAAAGGGTTGGTGATGTTTAACCGCTTCTACGAGCCTGATATCAATCTCGAAAAACTGGAACCGGGGGTTTCCGATGTGTTCAGTTCACCCGCTGAATTGCGCCATGCCCTTCGTTGGGTAAGCCTGGTTTCCTCACAGGTGTCCAATATTGATCTGGCAGCCTCCACCGGAATTCACGACGGGAACGCCGTGATCAAGCAACTTCTTGCCGGTGCACAGGTCACCCAGATTTGTTCAGCCATCTACCTTCACGGAGCCGGGGTGATCACCCGGATGGCTGAGGAGCTGCGACGCTTCATGGATCATTGGAATTTTGAGACGGTCGATGACTTCAGGGGCCGCCTCTCTGCGAAAAAAGTGGCCGATCCGATGATGTACGAACGATCCCAGTTTATGAAGTATTATTCGAACAGGCAATAGAATTTCCTGAATGAGACACCGGTTTTTGCTGGTTCTGGCACTTTTTTACGGCTATTCATCCTATTCCGGGCCTTCTGATGAAGAGCTCCGTATTTACAATAACCCTCCCGGCTTTACCGATGTCTATTATTGCGAAGATCCCGTACTGGTAGCGCCGATGACCATTATTGAAAGGTCGTCACCTTTTTTGTCCAATGAAGGGATCAAAATTTCAATTTCCAATTACCGCAGGGGTGAAGACTCCCTGGCTTTTACCCTCACTCCCTCCCCGCTGGATTGGGAGTGGAACGGTCAGTTCGGGTATGCCACACTGATGGGAACCGGAACCTCTTCCGATTATATGGAGGCGCTGTCGAAGGTCTATTACCAGAATAAATCATCCAATCCTTTCAAGGAGACCCGGTACCTCTCCGTGTCACCCCTCGATGCCGATTATCTGCCCCATACCGGTCATTTCTACAAATTCATTTCCAGTCCGGCAATTACCTGGTCGGCATCCTACGACCAGGCTTCCGCCATGAAATATTACGGGTTGCAGGGTTATCTTGCCACCATTCTCGATCAGGTGGAGAATGACTTTATCACCTCCAAACTGGTGGGGGTGGGCTGGATAGGTGCTTCAGACCGCGAAGAGGCTGATGTGTGGAAGTGGGTCACAGGACCCGAGGCCGGAACGGTATTCTGGGACAAGGGCAACCACGTGGGATACAGCAACTGGAACAGCGGTGAACCCAACAACAGCGGAGCCGGGGGAGAGTGGTGCGGCCACATGATGTATGCCGACGGGGTCCGCGGTACCTGGAACGACTTGAACAACAACGGCAACAGCAATCCCGGCACGAATTACTATCCCCGGGGGTTTATCGTCGAATTCGGCGGACTTGAGAGCACTCCACCAAACCTCTCCGCCAGTATCCGGATCAATTTCATGGACAGGCCTGTACTGCGCTATAATCCTGCCGATACCCTGGTGTGCGGAAGCCTCTTCCGTGCCTTCAATTTTACGCTTTCCGCCGGAACATTTTTTCTGGAGGCAAGCTCTCCCGGCGTGGTAATCACTTCCCCGGCTTCTCTGACGCCTGTCATTACCGTGCCACAATTCGGGACCTATGATTTTCTGGCTACAATGACAACAACCGGCGGATGTACCTTTGATTCGCTGATCACGATTTCTTTCCGTCACCAGCCTACCATGGTGCTCAATGTGGATGAAACCTCCTGTTATGGTTATAATTTGCGGGTTCAATACCAGGGTGAAGTGGAGAATGACGCATTTTTTGAATGGTATGCTGCCGATACGCTCTATTCCTCAGGGATCAATCTTTTTGCCGACACTATCCCCCTGGGCAGGGGTGAAGGTGTCAACCGCTCGGTATTTCTGAAGGTGAACGAACAGGGGTGCCGGAGCAATTCCGCCGTAGTCCCGGTTAAGGTAATCCCCGACCTCGACTTCAGCCTGAGTCCCGGGTCGGGCTGCTCCCCCCTGAAGGTAAGTTTTAACGGGGGTGACAAGCCCTCCATCCGAAAGTGGAACTGGGATTTCGGCGATGGCAGCAGTTCTGCGGAAGCACACCCGGTTCACCTCTTTTCCAATCCATCAGGGAACGTGAAGATTTTCAGCGTGGGATTGACCATTGAAGACCAGAATGGTTGCAAAAACATGGATTTGCTGAAAGATGCCGTGGAAGTCTTCCCGGAACCGGTGGCAGATTTTACCTTTTCCCCTACAGAACCCCTTGTCACCAATCCACGGGTGAAATTTGTGAGTCAAAGCATTAACGCCGACCAGTTTGCATGGAATTTCGGAGATGGAACTCCCATTGTGCACAACGAGGAGGACCCCGATCACGACTATACCTCCCTGGGATTCTTTAATGTGACACTGGAAGCTTCCAATGGCTGGGGTTGTGCCGATACCTCCGTCTCCCGGGTTGTTGTCAGGTTTGACAAACTCTTTCCTCCCAATGCATTTTCTCCCAACAGCCCGGAAGAAGAAAACAGGGTTTTCAGGATACATGCGGATGGGATCCTGGAGGAAGGATATGAACTGACCATTTTTGACCGGTGGGGAAAGCCTCTTTTCAAAAGTCACACGCCTGCGACCGGTTGGGATGGCAGAATGGCCGACGGCAACTTTGCTCCACCGGGCGTTTACCCGTGGGTTTTACAGTTTACCGATTTCGACTTAAAGAAGCATTCCCAGAAAGGTACTGTCACACTGGTATTCTGATTGTCAGGTTTTGCAGGACATAATTTTATTGGTACTTTTGCCGCGTGTTGCTGGGGTAATTAAATGGAAACCGGAAGAGTACTTGCAATAGACTATGGGAAGAAAAGGGTTGGCCTGGCAGTCACCGACCCTGAACAACGGATTGCCACAAGGCTGACCACTGTCAGTTCCGATGAGATCTGGAGGTTTCTGGATTCCTATTTCAGGGCGGAGAAAGTCATTTTGGTCCTGGTGGGTTATCCCCTGCAACTTAATCAACAACCTTCGGAAGCGATAGCCTATATCAACCCTTTTTTAAAGGCTTTCGTGAAGAAATTCCCTGAAATGAGGGTGGAACAGGTGGATGAACGTTTCACCTCCACAATGGCGCACCAGGCCATGTTGGCCGGAGGGTTGAAAAAAAAGGAGAGACAGAACAAATCACTGGTCGATGGGGTGAGTGCCACAATTCTTCTTCAATCCTATCTTGAACAACAAAAATTTAAGCGATGATATTTCCTGTAACCGTATACGGAGATCCCGTTCTGCGAAAAGTGGCAGAACCCATCGGACCAGATTACCCTGGTCTGACACAGTTTCTTGATGATTTCTGGGAAACCATGTATTTTGCGGATGGGGTAGGGCTTGCAGCACCCCAGGTAGGCCGCTCTATCCGACTTTTCGTGGTGGATGCCAGTTCAGGAGCGGAAGAAGATCCTTCCCTTGCCAGTTTTAAAAAGGTTTTTATTAATCCGGAAATAGTCGGATACGCCGGAGATCCCTGGAGCATGGAAGAGGGATGCCTGAGCCTCCCCGAAATCAGGGAAAATGTATCCAGGCCTGACCAAATCAGGATTAAATACCTGGATGAGAACTTTGCTGAACACGACGATGTTTTTACCGGTTTTGCTGCGAGGATTATCCAGCACGAATTCGACCACCTCGAAGGTAAACTTTTTGTGGACTACCTTTCTCCCCTGAAAAAAAAATTGCTTAAAGGGAAGTTGTTGAGTATTTCAAAAGGCAGGGTGTCTCCCCATTATCAGATCAGGGTTCCGGTTTAATCTCCTTTTTTTTCCGTATATTTACCTGACAGGGCGCTTATTTCTGAAAGGTAAATGATTGAATTTTTTCGTAAAACCCCGTTTGCGCGAATATTATTTCCCTTTATCTGCGGGATTATTCTGGCTGAAAGAGTTCCTGAAATTCCGTTGAAAGGATTGGTTGTATCCCTGCTTTCCGCATTCTTACTCCTTCTTGTTGTGCTGCACAAACCCGGATATTACCGGGATTTTACCGCCGGAATCCTGTTCAATGTGATCCTTGGCTTCTGTGGGGCACTCTTCTCCCTTGATCAGAACAAGCCGGTGGATTTCTCCCATGGCGACCGTTATATGGCCACTTTACTGGAGAGGCCGGTTAAAAAAAACAACAGTTACAGGGCTGAAACCATCCTGACTCATGTGGCCAGAAGGGATTCCTTCTTTGTGGTGAAAGAGAAATTTTTGATCTATTTCGCGGAAAGCGAAAATATCGGAGGATTGGGTCCCGGAGCCCGGATTGTTTTTGAAAGAACCCCTGAAATGATCGTCAACAAAGGAAATCCCTTTGAATTTGACTACAGGAAGTATGTCAACAGGAAGGCAATTTTCCGGCAGGTTTACCTGGGACCGGAATCATGGAGTGATGCAGGTTCTGACAACCGTTTCAGAATCCTCATAACCGCTGAAAAAATCAGGGACTATCTGCTCGACATCTATGTCCGCAACGGTTTGGAAGGTACGGAATTCGAAATTCTGTCGGCGCTTACACTGGGATACCGGAAATCGATTGACCCGGAGATAAAACAGGTTTTTGCTGTAACCGGCGCCACACACATCCTGGCGGTTTCCGGTCTTCATGTGGGAATCGTCTATTTGGTATTTTCCATGGTTTTTGGATTCCTGAAGAAGGGAAGGAATTCAAGGTACCTGTTTCTCTTTTTGTCTGTCACCTGTTTGTGGGCTTTCGCATTCATCACCGGACTTTCTCCTTCCGTGCAGCGCGCGGCTCTGATGTTTTCAGTGGTAGCGGCCGGCGAAAACCTGCACCGGCCGTCCAATATTTACAATACCCTGTCGGCATCGGCCTTTATCCTGCTCTCTTTCAATCCGAACCTGCTTTTCGATGCCGGATTTCAGCTCTCCTACGCGGCGGTACTGGGCATTGTCTATTTTCAACCCCTGTTGGGTGCTCTCTTTCAACCCCGGGAAAGGTTACAGGCCTATTTGTGGGGATTGTTCACCGTATCAGTGGCTGCCCAGCTTACTACCTTTCCTCTTTCAGCCTCGTACTTTCACCAGTTTCCGGTCTATTTCTGGATGTCGAACTTAATTGTCATTCCCGCGGCTTTCCTGTTTATTATGTTGGGAATCCTGATCCTGGTAACCTCACCTTTTGCCGCTGTCTCCGGATTTATCGCCAAAATTGCCTCCTTCCTGGTGAAGGGAGTCTATTTGTCGCTTAAACAGATCGGGGAATTGCCGGGTTCCCTCGTGTCCGGATTTCATTTTTCCTCCTTTACAGTGGTCACCTCTTTGTTCCTGCTGCTGTTCCTCATCCTTTTCATCGAAACGCGGAGAAAAAGTTACCTGTTTCTGGCTTTTTCCACACTCCCGGTATTTATAATGACAGGGGCTTTTCAAAAATTCATCAACAACCAGAGGAAAGAGATCATCGTGTACAACAGCAATTACCCTTTGATCCACTTTATCGACGGGAAAACCAATTTTATAATGACCTCCGCCGAGGTTTTAAAAGCAGGATTACCCACCTGGGAAATCACGCCGGTATTGGTCCGGTATGGACTGGATCCTCCTGAGCCGGTTCCTTTTGAAGCCAACCATTCGGATTCCGCTCTTCTGAAAGCTGGTATGTATCTTTTTTTTGCGGGAAAAATGCTGGTCATTGACCGGGGAAATATAACTTATTCTCCTGATATTAAATGGGATGCCGTGATTCTTCCTTTTAAAACAGCTGCTTCTCATCCGCTTCCTCCTGAAACCACGATTGTAGGGTGCAGCTCATTTCCCCGGGGGGCACATGCGGCAGAAAATTGGTTCAGTGTAAGGGAAAAGGGGGCGTGGCAGATGAAGATTGCCGGATTTGGTACTAAAAAATAAACGGGAGAAATTGGTCCGGATTCTTTATTTTATAGTTTATTTTGTACCTTCTTTGCCGGATAGCAGGAACACCACTGTCAAGTTTGCAGGGGATTTATTATCCGGCATTTGCAAGTTTAAAATAGTACTGATTTTATTGTTTTACCAATGAAGATCGTAATTGCAGGGGCAGGAGAAGTAGGGACTCATCTGGCGAGGATGCTCAGTAAGGAAAACCACGACATCGTTTTGCTGGACAATGATCCCGAGAAACTGGCTCAAATCAGCCGGGAGGTAGATCTGATGACGGTGACGGGTTCTGCGCATTCATTTTCTGACCTGAAAGAGACCGGACTGAACAAGGCGGATTTATTCATCGCTGTTACCACATCTGAGGAACGGAATGTGCTGGCCTGTACCATGGCGACTTATTTGGGTGTGGGGCGGACCATTGCCAGGATTAACAATGCGGAATATCTGCAGCAGAGGTACCGTGAAAAACTAAAAAACTTGGGGGTGCATGAGCTGATTTACCCGGAAAGCTTGGCTGCCAAAGAGATAGTTTCCTCGGTTAAATTGACGGGTACCCGGCAATATTTTGAATTTTCGGGAGGAAAACTGATCCTGGTGGGGATTAAGATCAGGGGAAATGCCCCCATCGTAAACCACACCCTGGCTGAACTGGGTCCTGTGCTGAAAGAGATCATGGCCGTTGCCATCACCAGGGAGCATGAGAATATCATTCCAGGTGGAAAAGATAAGATCATGAGTGGTGACATTGTCTATTTTGTGACCAACAGGGCCACTCAAAAGCACCTCTTCGAATTAACCGGGAAGGAGCTTTTTGAAGTGAAAAACATCATGTTTCTCGGAGGGAGCAGAATCGCCCAGAAAACAATCGAGAAACTGGGGGACAATTACCGCATTAAAGTGATTGAGGAAAACCGGGAGCGTTGCAACCTTTTGGCCGACCAGTTTGAAAATGTGCTGGTAATTAACGGAGATGGAAGGAATCTGGACCTTTTGCAGGAGGAGGGGCTCGCAAGGATGGATGCTTTCATTGCCACAACCGGAAGTTCCGAGGTAAACCTTTTGTCGTGCCATTTGGCAAAGTCGGTGGGTATTAAACGGACAGTTGCCGAGGTGGAGAATTTTGCCCTGATCAATACGGCTGAAGGAATGGATATCGGGGCCATCGTCAACAAGAAACTTATCGCAGCCAGTTATATATACCGGTTCACACTGAATGCTGAAATTTCCAATGTCAAGTGTCTGACTTCTTCCGATGCGGAAGTATTCGAATTTATTGCCAGGGCAGGAACCCGGATCACGCAGAAAACGGTCAGGGAGCTTGACTTCCCGGCCGATGCAAAACTCGGCGGGATTATCAGGGGTGAACAGGGTTTTGTGGTTTCAGGCGACACCCAGATTCAGGATGGTGACAAAGTGGTAGTTTTTACCCTCCCTTCCGGAATTAAAAAACTGGAGAAATTCTTCAAATAGCGCTACAAAACTCCTTTTATGAATTTCAGTTTCGTAATACGGGTTACAGGTCTTCTCCTTCTGGTAGAAGCGGCAGCCCTGCTGGTTTCCCTGCTGGTTTCCCTTTTCTTTGGAGACGGCGATGCCCAGGCCATTGGTTGGTCAGCGCTCTCGTGCGCCCTGCCCGGAATTCTGGCTGTGCTGTTTACTGCACGGGCGCCAAGGACAATTACCAGAAGTGAGGGATTTCTGATTGTGACCCTGGTATGGCTGGTCTTTTCACTCTTCGGAGCGCTTCCTTATCTCTTTAGTGGTACAATCCCACGCTCTACCCACGCCTTTTTTGAAACCATGTCGGGCTTTACCACCACTGGAGCCAGTATTGTCGACCACATCGACTCTTTTCCCCATGGAATCCTTTTCTGGAGATCAGTTACCCATTGGTTAGGCGGGATGGGGATCATCGTGCTTTTCCTTACCTTGATGCCGGCGTTCGGAATTGGTGGAATGCAGCTTTATGATGCGGAAGTACCAGGTCTTTCAGTGGAAAAAATCAGTCCGCGGATCCACCAGACGGCCCGGATTGTGTGGGGAGTATATGTCCTGCTGACCCTTCTCGAGACCATTCTGCTGATGTTCGGTGGAATGTCGCTCTTCGACAGCGTCTGTCATGCCTTTGCCACCATGGCTACCGGCGGGTTCTCCACAAAGCAGGCCAGCATTGCCTTCTGGCCTTCTCCTTATATCCAGTATGTCATCACCTTTTTTATGTTCCTTGCCGGAACCAACTTCACACTTCTCTATTTTGCCGGCAGGGGAAAATTCTCCCGCATGTTCCGGGATGAGGAATTCAAGTATTATTTCCTTTTTGTGCTGGGTTTTACTGTGTTGATATTCAGTGGACTTCTTGTCACTACCAGCCTTCCCGCTGAAAATGCCTTTCGTGATTCGGTCTTTACAGTGGTTTCCATTGTCACCACCACCGGTTTCGTGACGGCCGACTACCTGATGTGGAGCCCTGTCCTTTATATGCTGGTTTTTATTCTCTTTTTCTTTGGAGGATCCACCGGATCCACCGGAGGAGGGATTAAAATCATGCGGATCGTCCTGCTTCTTAAAAACAGCTACTATGAGTTACGCAGGATTATCCACCCCAGCGCGGTAATTCCCGTACGGTTCAACCGGCACGCCATAGAATCACGTGTTATTTCAAATGTTCTGGCATTTTTCATGTTCTACCTGATGGTGGTTTTCGTCAGCACCGTAATCCTGATGATTTTTGAACCCGACATGAGCACCTCTATGGGAGCTGTTGCTTCCTGCCTGGGAAATATCGGTCCGGGTTTGGGGAGTGTGGGCCCTGCCTTCACCTATTCTCAAATTCCCGACGCAGGCAAGTGGTTTCTTTCTTTCCTGATGATGCTGGGGCGTCTGGAACTTTTTACCGTATTGGTTATTTTTACCCCGTCATTCTGGACCGAACAGTGATTTTCCTTGTCAGCCACTTCTGAAAAGTAACGGCGGGTAACCACAGCGTGGCTTTTATGTGGTCCTGTGCCTGGCAGTTGTTAAATTTATTATATTCGTCAACTCCTATCCTTATTAAGCGCAAGCATTTGGGGTCGCAACAGGATTTATTTCTGAGGGGTAGGTGAGTTGCTATGAATTATAAGCTGATATTCAGGGTGATAGGGCTTTTGCTGGTTGTTGAAGCGGCAGCCATGGTATTGGGTATGCTGGTTACGCTGCTGACCGACGAAAGGGACACCCTGGCATTTGCCATTTCCGGTGGGGTGACAATGTGTGCCGGATCTCTCCTTTTTTTACGGAACAGAAGGGTGACGGGGACCATTTCCAGGAGGGAGGGATTTCTCGTGGTTTCCCTGGTGTGGCTTGTTATCTCAGTTTTCGGAACCCTTCCTTACCTGATCAGCGGGGAGATCCCCCGGATTACCGATGCTTTTTTTGAATCGGTGTCGGGATTCACCACCACAGGGGCTACTGTAATTGCCAACATAGAATCCCAGTCGGCCGGGATGCTTTTCTGGAGAGCGCTAACCCAATGGCTGGGAGGGATGGGTATCATCATGTTCACCCTCTCCTTCATGAAGTCTTTCGGGATCGGGGGTATGCAACTATTCAGTGCCGAAGTGCCGGGGCCTACCCACGAAAGGGTCAGCTCCAGAATCCAGCTGGTGTCGCGCAACATCTGGATCATTTACCTGTCACTGACTGTTCTGGCTGTCGTGTTGCTGGTCACAGGGGGAATGCCCCTCTTCGACAGTGTTTGTCATGCCCTCTCTACCATTTCCTCGAGCGGATTCTCAACCAAACAGGCAGGACTGGCTTACTGGCCTTCTTTTTATATCCATGGGGTGATTATTTTTTTCATGATTGTCGCAGGGACCAACTTCAACCTCATCTTTTTGCTGGTAACCGGAAAATTCCGGAAAGTATTCCATGACGAAGAGTTCAGATACTATCTTCTTTTTATCCTGGGGTTTGCAATCCTGGTCTTTTCGGGATTGCTGGCAACCACTTCCGATCCCGCCGGTAAACTGTTTCAGGACTCCCTGTTCATGGTCGTCTCCATTATTACTACCACAGGGTATGTGGTCAGTGATTATACCACCTGGGCTCCTGCGGCCGGAATGCTCCTTTTCGTCCTCTTTTTCTTCGGGGGAATGGCCGGATCTACCGGCGGAGGAATGAAAATCATGCGCGTAGTAGTCCTGTTGAAGAATGCCTGGTACGAGTTGCGACGGCTCATCCATCCGAAGGCGGTTCTGGAAGTCAGGTTCAATGGCCGTACCGTCGCACCTAAAATTATCACCAATATTCTGGCATTTTTTGTTTTTTACATGTTGATTTTCATTCTGGGAAGTTTGTTCATGATGTTCTTCCTGGGAGACCTGGCGAGCAGTATCGGAGTGGTGGCATCCTGTCTGGGAAATATAGGCGTTGGTTTGGGAAGTATGGGGCCTTCCGGATCCTTTGCCCCAATTCCCGATGCCGGCAAGCTTTTCCTGACCTTTCTGATGGTGTTGGGCCGGCTTGAATTTTTTACAATTCTCGTGGTACTGACTCCTTCCTACTGGAGGGAGTAATGCCTGAAATCCCCACTAAGTTAAAAGTTTGCCCTTGCCTTCCCTGATGATAACCGGTTCCCCGGAGGTGAGGTCTACAATCGTGCTGGGAATGATTTCACCAATGCCTCCGTCAACCACCAGGTCGGTGATCTGACCGTATTTTTCATGGATCAGTTCCGGATCAATCGAATACTCCAGAACCTCATCCTCGTCGTGGATAGATGTGGAAACAATAGGATTTCCAAGCTCCCTGACAATCTCGCAGATGATATTGTTGTCGGGGATTCTGATACCCACCGTTTTCTTCTTTCCCTTGAAGTATTTGGGCACATTGTTATTGGCCTCCAGGATGAAAGTAAACGGCCCGGGAACATTTTTCCGGATTATCTTGAAAATGTGACCTGAAATGGGGCGGGTATAAAGCGATAAATGGCCCAGATCACTGCAGATAAACGAAAAATTTGATTTTTCGATGTTCACTCCCTTCAAACGGGCAACCTTTTCCACTGCCTTGGCGTTGGTGATGTCGCATCCCATCCCATAGACCGTGTCGGTAGGATATATAATGATCCCTCCTTCAAGAAGCAAATCTGCAACCTTCCGGATATCTTTGGGATTTGGATTTTCGTTATACAGCTTGACCAACATCTGTTTTTTCGTTTTTCGTGGGCAAAATTATCATTTTCAATTACAACCTCCTATTTTTGCGGGGAGATGTTTAAACCAATTGTCATATCTACCGGTGACGGTTCTGATACTTTGTTTGTGGAGGAAATCAGCGAACAGTATCACTCCCTGCACGGAGCCATTGCCGAATCGGAACACGTTTTTATCCGCAACGGATACCTTCAGGTTGCACAGAAGGGCAGGCTCAACGTGCTGGAAATTGGTTTCGGAACCGGCCTGAACTGCCTGCTCACAGCCCTGGAAGCGGATAAAACAGCCTGTCATACCCGCTATTTTTCTGTGGAGAAATTTCCCCTGGAGCCCGGAATTGTCAGTCGGTTGAATTACCCGCATCTGACGGGTGCCGCAGGGGAGGCGATTTTCAGAACAATTCATGCAGCCCCATGGGGGGAAGAGGTTTCTGTGACTCCCTTTTTCTCGCTTTACAAAGTCAGGGATGATTTTACCACATCTTCTTTTTCGGAAATCCCGGAATGCCAGGTACTCTATTTTGATGCTTTTGGACCTGACAAACAGCC
>CAYYJE010000032.1:26257-28808 GCA_964472165.1 uncultured Prolixibacteraceae bacterium
ACCAGTCAAATTTATTAATAATTATAAATCAATTAATTACAATGAGAATTAAATCTTTACTGTTAATTTTTGCTGTTGTTTCTTTTATCGCATCCAGCTGCCAGAAGGGTGGAATGGGAAAAGTCAGTCTGAAGACCGACATTGATTCAACAAGTTATGCGTTGGGTGTGTTAATTGCCCAGCAGAACAAACAAAGCCTTGAGACTGTTCCAGGCGGGGATCAGATTAACATCGACATGTTGGCTGCTGCCTTCCGGCAGGTATTAAAGGGTGATTCCACACTTCTCAATCCTACAGAGGCCAATGAGATGGTTTCTGATTTTTTCCAGAAAATGTCTGAGAAAGTTGCCCAGGAAAATCTGGAGGAAGGAAATGCTTTCCTGGAAAAGAACAAGGCACGTGAAGGTATCAAGACAACTGAATCAGGTCTTCAGTATGAAATCATTACGGAAGGAACAGGCCCGAAGCCGACGGCTGAAGACATGGTGAAAGTTCATTATCATGGTACCCTGATCGATGGCAAGGTTTTCGACAGTTCCGTGGACCGTGGTGAGCCGGCTCAGTTTCCTGTGGGCGGAGTAATCCCCGGTTGGGTGGAAGCCCTTCAGCTGATGCCTGTAGGTTCCAAATGGAAAATTTACCTCCCCGCAAGTCTGGGTTATGGTGAACGTGGTGCAGGCGGCAATATTGAGCCGAATGCGGCATTGATTTTCGAGGTTGAACTTCTTGAAATTCTTTCCGGCGGGGAAGGCAACGAATAAATAATTTAATCAGGGCTGTCTCACTGATGCTGCGCTTTTATGGCAGTACAAGGAGACAGCCTTTTTATTTGAACCTGTTATGAGTTTAATGGTAAAAGGGAAACTGGTTAAGATTCTGAACCTTGAGTCGGGTGTGGCCAAGTCGGGTAATCCCTGGAAGAAACAGGAATTCGTCATTGAAACCATGGACCAGTTTCCGCGAAAAATATGTTTCACTTTGTTTAATGACAAAGTTGCCCTTTTAAACGGGGTAGAAGGAGAGGGTACCGTACTGGAGGTTTCCTTTGATATTGAATCGCGCGAATTCAACAACAAATGGTACCACAACCTCAACGCGTGGAAAATTGACAAGGAAGTCTCAGCCGGTTCCGGAGCGACTATTCCGGTGTTTGGCGCTGATGATATTCCTCCTGAACCACTGGATCCACAGCCTGACGATCTTCCCTTCTGATCAAACGGACAATGTTTTCCACGTGATGGGTATGAGGAAACATATCCACAGGCTGAATCGCTGTCACCCTGAAGTAGGGATTCAATAACGACAGGTCACGGGCCTGGGTGGCAGGATTACAGCTTACATATACAATTTTTGAGGGTGCAGCCTCTACGATGGATTCAACCACGTCGGCATGCATTCCTGACCTTGGGGGATCGGTGATGACGACATCCGGATGTCCCTCTTTTCCGATAAATTCCCTGTTAAGCAAATTCCGGATATCTCCGGCAAAAAAGCGGGCATTCCCGATTCCGTTGTTATCCGCATTGATACGCGCATCCGTAGTGGCTTCGGGTACATATTCCATCCCGACCACCTTTTTACAGTGCCTGGCCAGAAAAAGCGAAATTGTTCCGGTACCTGAATAGAGATCGTACACGGTTTCTTCGCCTGTGAGTCCGGCCAATTCCCTGACTTTCCGGTAAAGCTCAAGCGACTGCAGGCTGTTGGTCTGGTAAAAACTTTTTGGCCCGATCCGGAAACGTAGTCCTTCCATCTCTTCTTCAATATAAGCTCTTCCGCTGAAAAGCAGAACTTCCTGGTCGGTAATGGTATCGTTCCCCTTGGAGTTGATCACAAAATGGAGGGAGGTGATTCCGGGAAATGCCTGCATGAGCGACCGAAGCAGATTGGTGCGTTTTTCCTGGTTTTCGTGGAAGAAGGTGAGGATCACCATTGCCTCACCCGTAGTAGATGTTCTGATTATCAATGATCTTAAAAAACCCTGCTGTGCTTTGATGTCAAAAAAGGAAAGTCCGTTATCCCTGGCATACTCAAAAATCCAGTTCCGGATTGCATTGGAAGGTTCAGGCTGAAGCCAGCACTTTTCCACATGAAAGATTTTGTCGAACATTCCGGGTACATGAAATCCCAATACGTTTCTATCCGAAATATTTTCCCGGTGACCAAGCTCTTCCTGTGTGAGCCATCTGTTGTTGGAAAAGCTGAATTCCAATTTGTTACGATAAAACCGGTTCAGGGAAGATCCCAAAATGGGAGAAATTCCGGGTAATTCCAGCCTGCCAATTCTTGTCAGCTGGTCACCTACCTGTTTTTGTTTGTAATGCAACTGAAGGGGATAGGGCAGGTTCTGCCATTTACATCCCCCGCAAAGTCCGAAATGGCTGCAAAAGGGTTCTGCCCGATCTTCCGAATAATGATGATACCTTACAATCCTGGCTTCCTCGTATTTTCTCTTTTTTACAGTAACCTGCAAATCGACCACATCGCCAGGAATTGCATGGGTGGTGAAAACTACCTTGTCACCCACTTTAGCCAGCGATTTGCCTTCGGC
>CAYYJE010000033.1:0-1342 GCA_964472165.1 uncultured Prolixibacteraceae bacterium
GCTAAATCATCAAATCGATAAATCATCATATCGCTAAATCATCAAATCGCTAAATGGGTTATAAAGATCATAGGGATAATTGTTTAACTTTGCCGTCAAAGAAAAAAACATGTCATTGATTATCGACGAAAAAGACCTTGAGAAATTCATCCTGGTGGGAGACCGGGTGCTGATAAAACCAAAAAATCCGAGTCAGAAAACCAGTTCCGGGCTGATACTCCCCCCTACCGTACAGGAAAACGAAAAAGTCCTGAGCGGCTATGTGGTTAAAGTCGGACCGGGTTATCCCATTCCTGCACTTGCCGATGAAGATGAACCCTGGAAGGAGAAACGGGAAACGGTCAAATACGTTCCCCTGCAGGCACAGGTGGGAGATATGGCCATCTACCTCAACAAAAGCGGCTATGAAATCGAATTTCACGAGGAGAAGTACATCATCCTGCCCCATTCTGCCGTTCTCATGCTTATCCGCGACGAAACCCTCTTTGATTAACCCACATTTAACAAATCGTCAGTGGAGCTAATATTTTTTATCATTATGCTCATTTTACCCTGTATTTGAGAACATTTATTTATATTGCACCAGTTTCAACCTAATTTTTAAACGAGCGGATATGACAAAGGTAGCAGAAAGGATCAACCGGCTTTCGGAATCAGCCACACTGGCCGTAGCCCAGAAGAGCAGGGAGTTGAAAGCCCAGGGAATCGATGTGATTGGACTGGGTGTGGGAGAACCCGATTTTCACACCCCCGATTTTATCAAAGAGGCTGCCAAAAAAGCCATCGACGACAATTATTCATATTATTCACCCGTACCTGGGTATCCTGAATTGCAGAATGCCATTGCCGGCAAGCTGAAGAGGGAGAATGGCCTTGATTATCTGCCGGGACAGATTGTGGTTTCCAACGGGGCCAAACATGCCCTTGCCAATGTGATTCAGGTGGTGGTCGATAAAGGAGATGAGGTGATCATTCCGGCCCCCTACTGGGTAACATATGTGGATCTGGTCAACTTCTCCGAAGGGATCCCCGTGATCCTGGAAACCTCCGTGGAAAGTGATTTCAAGATCACGCCTGCACAGCTTCAGGCAGCCATCACCCCAAAAACCAGGGCTTTTCTTTTCAGCAGTCCCAGCAACCCCACAGGTAGTGTTTACACCCGTGAAGAGCTGAAAGCCTTTGCGGAAATCTTTGTACAGCATCCCGGAATCATCCTTATTTCCGATGAAATATACGAACACATCATCTACGGAAAAACATTCGAATCAATTGCACAATTCCCGGAGATCCGCGAAAGGGTAGTCATCATCAACGGGGTCTCCAAATCGTATGCGATGACCGG
>CAYYJE010000033.1:1442-17858 GCA_964472165.1 uncultured Prolixibacteraceae bacterium
CTCAGTTATGCAGCCTCTGAAGAACAGCTTATCGAAGCCCTGAACCGCATCAGAATTGCACTTGAAAAACTCAGCTGAATAATTCAGGGAGCCGGAATGCAGTTTCTTTCGGGTTATTTTGTTAACTTAGCTTCCGGATACGGAAGTTGTCAATGGAATATTTAAGTAATCCTCAGCTCGAACTTGCCTTTGAATTTGTCCGGAACACCAACCGGAATATTTTTCTGACCGGGAAAGCGGGAACAGGAAAGACTACTTTTCTGCACAATCTCAGGAAAACCATTTTCAAGCGGATGATCGTGGTTGCTCCCACCGGTGTAGCGGCGATTAATGCCGGAGGTGTCACCATCCACTCGTTTTTTCAGGTCTCTTTCGGGCCTCAGATCCCTGCGGAATTCAGGGAGGCGAACTTCCCTGAATCCTCCTCCGGTATACCATCTGACAAAGTCCGGAAATTCCACCGTGAAAAAATCGGAATCATAAAAAGTCTTGACCTTCTGGTCATTGATGAAATCAGCATGGTCAGGGCTGACCTTCTGGATGCGGTGGATGAGGTGCTACGCCGTTACAAGGAGCGTTATAAACCTTTTGGAGGAGTTCAACTTCTGATGATCGGCGATCTTCAACAACTTTCCCCTGTTGTCAAGGATGACGAATGGAATATCCTCCGGAAATTTTATGACACCCCCTATTTTTTCAGCAGCAAAGCGTTGCAGAAGGCACACTTTTCCGGAATTGAACTCACCCACATTTTCAGGCAGGAGAATCAGCATTTCATTGATATCCTGAACAAGGTAAGGGAAAACCGTGCCGACGACAGTACAATCGAAGAACTGAACAAAAGATACATCCCCGGATTTGTCCCGCGTGACGAAGAGGGATATATTACCCTGACCACCCACAACTGGCAGTCCAGGAACATCAATGAACAGAAGCTCTCCCTGCTGAAGGGGAAGGAATACAGTTACGCTGCTGATATAAGCGGAGATTTCCCTGAATTGTCATACCCCACCGAGCCGGAGCTCAGGCTCAAAGCAGGAGCACAGGTGATGTTTGTCAAAAATGACATATCGGCCGACAAACTTTATTTCAACGGGAAAATCGGGAAAATTGACAGTTTCGAGGAGAAAACAATCCGGGTAATCTGTCCGGGTGAAACTCAGCCTATTGACGTGGAACCGGTAGAATGGGCAAATGTCAGGTATGGCATTGACGAGGCCACACGGGAAATCACTGAAGAAGAAATCGGGGTTTTCAAACAGTTTCCGCTTAAACTGGCATGGGCCATCACCATCCATAAAAGCCAGGGGCTGACATTCGACAAAGCCATTATCGATGCCCGCTTGTCCTTTGCCCACGGACAGGTTTATGTGGCACTCAGCCGTTGCCGCACGCTTGAAGGATTGGTGCTTAGTTCACCCCTCTCCCGTTTCAGTATCAAAAATGACGAAACCGTCAGAAGTTTCACCCTGGATGTGGAGGAAAACCAGCCTGGTTATGCGGAACTGGAAGTCTTGAAAACCGGTTATGTCAGGCAACTTCTGGAAGAGGTTTTTGATTTCAAATATCTATTACGGCTTTCAGAATACAGCATGAGGGTATGCCGCGAACACAAAGAACTTCTGGCAGGGAATGTGTTGGAAAAATTACAGCTGCTCTCCCCTCTTCTTCAGGCTGAGTTTATTCCGGTAGCTGAAAAGTTCAATGTCCAAATCAGACAGCTCACCACTTCAGGCAGCATTCCGCAGGGGAATCAGGTACTCCAGGAAAGGCTGGGAAAGGCAGCCCTGTGGTTTTTGCAAAAAATCAACGACTCACTGCTGCCTTTGCTCCGGGAAATTTCATACGATACCGACAACAGGGCTGTAAAAAGCAGCATTGGTGATTCCCTGGAAAAATTAGCCGCCCAACTGAACATCCAGATGCAATCGATGAAGATCTGCCAAAAGGAGTTTACAGTTGAAAAACTACTCGAAACAAGAGCCATTACTTCGTTGACAAAGAGCAATTTAATCAAGCCTTCAGGAAGTCCGGCAGTTCCTTCCGGCTCCGCACAACCGGCGTTCTACAGGATAATGGACAAATGGCGGCGTGAAAAAGCGGAAGAACTTGATTGTGACCCCTCACAGATTCTCACACGAAAAGTACTTCAGCAAATTGTGAACGACCTTCCCCTTCACAGGAAAGCCCTCAAATCCATCAAAGGCATCGGTAAAATTAAAATGGCAGAGTTCGGCAGGGAAATTCTTGAACTGACCGTTGCATATTGTACCGAAAACGACATTGACATCTCCGGAAAAACCGGGGATGAAGATGAAGTAAAACTTCCGAAGACTAACTCCAAATTGTTATCCTTCAATATGTTTAAAGGAGGAATGTCGATCCGGAAAATTGCCACGGAAAGAGGATTGGCTGTTTCCACCATCGAAGGGCACCTGGCTCATTTTGTCAGGGAAGGGAAATTGGCCATTCAGGAAGTGGTTCCCAGAGAGAGGATCATGCGGATCGCGGCCTTTTTCGCCCATCAGGAAGACGCCACCGTTTCAGAAGCCAGAACAGCCCTGGGGGATCATTTTTCATTTAGTGAAGTGACGCTGGTCAGGGAATTCCTCAAGGAAACCGGGGGAGAGATATCACTGCCCTGACAGGTGATTCTGCACAGAAAAGAGAAATTGCTAAAGTTCTGTTTTTAACAGGTATAGAACCAGGGACATCAGGATATAAAAGAGGATTACCAGGCTTAGGCCATAAATTTCAAAGGTCAACAGCAGCACGAGGGAAATTCCTATAAATAACACCCTGTACCAGTTCTGCTTCAGGTTAATCCCGGTGAATTTAAGGGAGAACATGGGCAATTCACAGATGAGAAGCAGCGATGTGGCAATCATGATGACCAGCAGGTTTCCTTTTGTGAAAAGCAGCACAGGAATTTCGGGGTTGGTTGTAAACTCAGTGACAATTCCGAAGGAAGCCCAGAGGATGGCGTTTGCCGGTGTGGGCATTCCAAGGAAGTTTACCTGTTGCCGGGTATCAAGGTTGAATTTCGCCAGGCGTAAGGCCGAAAATACCGGAATCATAAAAGGTAAAAGCAGCAGCGCCCATTCTCCCAATGAAGGAGTTAAATAGGTAAGCGGAAGATTGAATCCCGGCATGGTTTTTTTCAACAAAACGAAAGCGATGATACCCGGTGCCACTCCGAAAGAAACCACGTCGGCAAGGGAATCCAGTTCTTTTCCTAAAGGGGAGTAAGCATGCAGCAATCTGGCAGTGAAACCGTCCAGAAAATCGAACAAACCCGCTACCAGGATCATTATTCCGGCATATCCGGGATTTCCCTCCAAAGCCAGCACAATGGCAATTGATCCGGCCAAAAGATTCATCATAGTGATGGCGTTGGGCAGAAATCTGAAAAAGTTTTTCATTGGAGATCCTATTAATCAATTTTTGCCAGCACAGTGATACCGCCCCTGACAATTTGATCCATCTGAACTTTTACTGTGGCAGTTTTTGGAAGGAAGATATCCACCCGCGATCCGAAGCGGATAAAACCAAGCTGATCCTTCAGGGAAACATGGTCCCCGGGCTTCTTGTAAGTAACAATCTTTCTGGCCAGAATACCCGCCACCTGACGCACCAGAATCTCATCCCCTTTCGATGTCCGGAGCACGGTTGTACACCTTTCATTTTCTCCTGACGATTTAGCCAGATGAGCAGGCATAAAGCGCCCCGGGTGATGCTTTTGGTAAACGATTTCACCCTCCACGGGTACGTGGTTGATATGAACATTCAAGACCGACATAAATACGGATACCTGAATCCGTTCATCGCCGAAATATTCATTTTCCCTAACCGGCTCAATCACGACGACTTTCCCGTCGGCGGAAGAGATCACTTCGTCAGGGGATCCATTTTTTACGGTACCGGGATCCCGGAAAAACCAGAAGTTCATCAGCAGGAATGCCAGGGAAACCCCCAGAATGGCCACAAAAAGAAAAGAATTTCCGGCAACCAGGAAAACTGCCACGTTCAGCAGTATCAGAATCAGCAGTACCCATGGGATCACCCTGTAACCTTCGTGGTGTATTTTCATAACAGATTGGTTTTATCGAAAAAGTGGAAAAATTAACAACCATACCAACACCAGCGGGACGACAAACAGAAAGCTGTCAAGCCTGTCCAGAAATCCACCATGACCCGGCAATGATTTTCCGGAATCCTTAATCCGGAGACTTCGTTTCATCATTGACTCCACCAAATCGCCGTAAGTCCCGGCCACAATCACTATCACGCTTGTCATCAACCAATGAATCAACTCCATATCAGGAAAGAGGAAGGCGTTCAGCACGCCTGTCAGCATGGCAATCGTACCTCCGCCCAACACCCCTTCCCACGACTTTTTAGGGGAGATCCGTTCAAAAAGACGATGTTTTCCGAACTTGGTACCAATCAGGTAAGCTCCCGAATCATAAGCCCAGATAATGAAAGTGACGCCCAGAAGTATCCAGGGATAGAAATGCCGGCCGGCGCCTGTTCCCTGAAAAATCAGAAAGCCCGTCAGGCTCATGGGGACGGCAATATAAAAAAAAGCCATCAGGGTGGCGGCGATATTGTAGATAGGATGTTCCAGGTCGCGGTATATTTCTGCCACGAAAACCGGCAACAGGAAAAGCAGAGGGGAGAGAGCCACCGGAAGGGTAAGTAAACCAGCTGCATATCCGGTCATGCCCAGAAAAAAGAGGATTCCTGCTACCATGCCGGGGATTTTAAGTGGCGAAGTACCTGCCATTTCTGCCATCCTGTAAAACTCAAGATGAAGCAGGATGGTCAGCACCAGAAATACAACAGCATAAACCACCGGGTGGATCACAATTCCGCCGATTAAAACAAGTCCGTATGCGAGGCCTGTCATGCTACGGGTAACCAGCGAATTCAACTCGCAAGTTCTTTTAATGATTCAAGGGCTGGCATTTCAGATTCTTCAGGCACATACACGACAAATTCCCCGAAAGTCAGGTATGTCGAGTCTTTTTGATTCAGCACAACAGCTTTAATTCCGGAAGCTTCCAATAAGTCCCTGGCGATAAAGGCCTGGTACTCCATGGTGGTCACAAAAACTTTTATCCAACCTGTCTCCATTTCGTCTGATTTAGTTACACATCCTCTGCAGTCACAAATATACACAGCTTTTCCGGACAATGGGCATCATTTTGCAAGCCTTACTCAGCGGGCGTAAGTGATTCTGGTTCTGCATGCTCCATGTTTACCACATGCTTGTCAAAATGACGTTTCCCAAAAATATGTTCCATATCTTCGGAGAAAATGACCTCTCTGTCGAGGAGCAGTTGTGCCAGTTTCTGATGACCTTCCCCGTATTCCCGAAGAATTTTCAGTGCCCGCTGGTATTCCTGGTCGATGATTTTTTTGGCTTCTTCATCAATCAGCTGAGCGGTCTTCTCGCTGTATGGTTTGGTGAAGGAGTAATCGCTTTGGCCCGTGGAGTCGTAAAAACTGACAGTACCTATTTTATCACTCATCCCGAAAATACTCACCATGGCATAGGCCTGTTTGGTAATCCTTTCCAGGTCGTTCTGGGCTCCTGAGGAGACTCTGCCGAATACCACCTCCTCCGCTGCGCGACCTCCCAGTGCCGAGCACATTTCATCAAGGAGCTGTTCCCTGGTGGTGATTGAGCGCTCTTCCGGCAGGTACCATGCAGCTCCCAGCGCTTTTCCACGGGGAACGATGGTGACCTTAACCAGGGGATGGGCATAAGGGAGTACCCAGCTGATGGTGGCATGACCCGCCTCATGGAAGGCGATGGTTTTCTTCTCATCAAGTGAGATAATCTTGTTCTTTTTCTCCAGACCTCCCACAATTCGATCGACAGCATCAAGAAAATCCTGGCGGGCCACCGTTTCATGGTTTTTCCGGGCAGCAATCAGAGCTGCTTCGTTACATACATTGGCAATGTCGGCGCCGGAGAAACCCGGAGTCTGCTTGGCCAGAAAATCTACCTGAACGTCGTTGTCGAGTTTCAGGGGTTTCAGGTGGACCTGAAAAATCTCGCCCCTTTCGTTGAGATCAGGGAGTTCCACATGGATCTGACGGTCAAAGCGGCCGGCACGCATCAGGGCCCTGTCGAGGATGTCGGCACGGTTGGTGGCAGCCAGCACAATTACGCCACTGTTGGTATCGAAACCGTCCATCTCTGTCAGGAGCTGGTTCAGCGTATTTTCCCTTTCGTCATTGGAACCAAAATTGGGGTTTCTGCCCCTGGCTCTTCCGATGGCGTCGATCTCATCGATGAAAACAATACAGGGGGCCTTTTCCTTGGCCTGTTTAAAGAGGTCACGGACACGTGAAGCGCCCACACCCACGAACATTTCCACGAAGTCGGAGCCCGACATCGAAAAGAAGGGGACGTTGGCTTCCCCTGCCACAGCCTTCGCCAGCAGGGTTTTTCCTGTTCCGGGAGGCCCCACCAGCAATGCACCCTTGGGAATCTTTCCGCCCAACTTGGTGAACTTGGTGGGATTTCTGAGGAACTCCACAATCTCCTCCACCTCCTGTTTGGCTTCCGACAAGCCAGCCACATCCTTGAAGGTGGTATTCACACGGGAATCCTTGTCAAAAACCCTTGCCTGCGACTTGCCCACGCTGAAAATCCCGCCGCCGCCTCCGCCGCCCCCCTTGCTCATACGGCGAAAAATCCACCACCACAAAAGTATAAGCAGCACAAAGGGACCCAACGACCACAATATTTCGTTCACCCAATTCCGCTCATTCCGGTACTCGGCTTCCACCTTTTCACCATCGGGAATTCCTTCCTGGGATTCCATGAGCTTCTGCTCAAAGGTCTCCACTGACCCGATCGTCCAGTAAAAATGCGGACCTCCTTCAGCAGGTTTGGTGAAGGTTCCTTCCAGTTCTTCCTTGTATTTGGCCTCACTCTCTTTTTTCAGGTAAAGCAGGGCCTTCTCATTATTGATCACCACGATGCGGTCCACGTCATGCGAGGCCAGCATGGTCGTCCTTACCTTGTTCCAGTTGGTCTCCACAGGCCCTTTGCTTCCCGTGAAGTAGTAATTGATCACAAGAAACATGACCGCGATGATTCCATAAAACCAGTACGGATTAAATTTGGGTTTTGGCCCGTTTACCCCCGGCATTCCGAAGGGATTTCCCTGATCCCGCTTGGGCTCTTTATTATTGGTGTCTGCCATATTCTCTTTCCGGTTAATTTTCATCCAATAAGTTCTCCACTGCTGCATCTGACCACAAACCTTCGAGGTTGTAAAAATTGCGTGCATCTTCCCTGAAAACATGGACCATGATCTCTCCATAATCAAGCAATATCCAAATTGCATTCCGGTACCCGTCTTTGTGCCAGGTCTTTAATCCGGTCATCTCTTTGACCGTTTCTTCCACCGACCGGGCAATACTCTCCGCCTGGGTGTTGGAGGTGCCATGACATATTATAAAAAACTCACATTCAGTGTGGTGAATGGTGGTCAGATTAATAACGGCGATCTTCTTTCCTTTAAGCCGCCGGATACCTTCTACCGCTGCTTCAACTATCCGGCTTGTTTCAATATGTGTTTTCTTCATGTAATTCCATTGACGTTACAAAGATAAGAAATTGAGCTGAGTGCCTTCCTTTCGGGCATTGTTTTCAAGAAAAAGAATGCCGGAGTTGTGAATTCCGATTTTTGTGAATTATTTTGATCGTCAGTTCGCGTCTTAACCAATCCTGAAGTATCATGCAAACACCGGCCTCATCCTCCCTGAAAGTCATTCATCTCAACGAGGTGGACTCCACCAACAATTATGCCACCAGGCTTATTTCCTCCCAAACGGTGGAAGAAGGCACCGTCATATTGTCATTTCGTCAGACCAATGGGCGAGGACATGGAAAAAATGTCTGGGAGTCGGCCGAAAATATGAATCTGACTTTCAGTATGCTCTTTTTTCCGGAATTCCTTCGCGCCTCCCGCCAGTTCCTCCTCTCTCAGGCTGTTTCTTTAGGCATTTCAGGCTTTCTGAAGACTAAAACCGGCAGTGTTTTCATCAAATGGCCCAACGACATTCTGGCCGGAAGGAAAAAAATCGCAGGGATTCTGATTGAGCATACGGTGATGAAGGACCTGCTTCATTCGTCGGTTGTCGGAATCGGACTCAATGTGAACCAGCACATTTTTCCTGCCCGTTTGCCTCATGCCACTTCCCTTGCCAGAGAATGCGGCAGGGAATTCCAACCTCTGGAGATCCTGGAAGAAGTCGTCCGTGAAATTATGACCTGGTACCAGTATTTGAAAGAAGGCCACGATCAGCTTATCCGCCAGCGCTACCTCGAACAGCTGTATGGTTTTGGAGAGTATGTTTCCTACCGCGAAGGAAGCAGAGTGTTTGACGCAGCAATCAGGGGTATCGATGAGTATGGACAGCTTCTGCTGGAGGAGAAAAACGGGGCCGTGACCGCGTGGCCGTTTAAATCACTGGAGATGATCCTATGACCCTGTGTAGGGCAACATCGTCAAAGCTTCGGCCAACTGGTCAATTCCGGTCTCAAGCTTGTTCCCCACCATCATCTTCACCATCATGCCCATCCCGGCATGGAGCGTCAACCTCAGTTTTGTGCGGTTCCCGTCAAGCGGCAAAAGCTGTATCCATAAGGTAAGTTCAAGTGGCAGCTTACCCTCCCCCTGAACCTTGATTGTTGAAAAGGGAGTTCTTTCCACTATAGTCAGTCCGGCACTTCCAAGTCCTCCCAATTCAAAACGGCAGGAATCAGCGTCTGATTCAAAATTACGGATGGTCAGCTGAGGGACCTTCTCCGAAAGTGCCGGCAATACCTTTTCATTCAGATATACCGACAGATTCCTGAAGTCAGAAAGTGTCTGAAACACGGTTTCAATAGGATGGTCAATTGCCTTGATCTGGCTGACATATTTATCTATCGACATGAAGCAGCAGAATTTTTATTGAGTATGCCGGGATCCCTCTTCCGGTCAGTTTATTATTATCTTCCCCAGTTGGCCGGATCTTCACGCCAACGCATCAGATTTTCAAGCTGAGCTTTGGTGATCTCTCCCGCTGCAAGGGCCTCTTCGATCAGGATCTGGTAACGGCTCAACGTCGACAGCTCAAGTCCGGCCTGCTCAAAGTTTTCCCTGGCCTGAGAAAATTCGTAGGTGAAGATGGCGACCATACCCAGTACTTCTCCCCCGTTTCCGGCTACGGCACGCGCAGCTTTCAGACTACTGGTCCCGGTCGAGACAAGGTCTTCAATCACCACTACCTTTTGCCCCGGCCGTAAATCACCTTCGATCAGGTTTTCCAACCCGTGATTTTTGGGCTCAGACCGCACATATATAAACGGAAGCCCCATTTCTTCAGCCACAAGTACGCCATGGGCAATGGCTCCGGTAGCCACCCCTGCAATTACCTCTGCTTCGGGGTACTTCTCCTCCACAATTCTGACAAAACAATCACGGATAAAGGTACGTGCTTCGGGATAGGATAAAATCTTCCTGTTGTCACAATAGATGGGCGCTTTCCACCCTGATGCCCAGGTAAAAGGATTTGAAGGTTGTACTTTTATTGTGTTAATTTGCAAAAGCAGGCGGGAAACTTCCTGCTGCATCGATTCCAAAGTACTCATATCATTATTGTTTACGGCAAATGTATGAAGTTTTTCTGAATGAGCGCCGGCTCATCCTATCAGGCACCACTGACCAGGTTATTGTTGACAAAAAGATAAGAATCATAACGGTCGCTACGGAGAAGCAACTCACCTGCGAGGTGGCGCAATTCCTCACAGGAGAGGAGGAATGCCTCCTCCTGCAGGGCGACGTATACCGGTTGTGGGAATGGTTCCGCCGCGGTTTTAAGGAATTGCCTGCAGCCGGGGGTATTGTCCGCAGCCCAAAGGGTGTGCTTTTTATTTTCCGGCGGGGAAAATGGGATCTGCCAAAGGGTAAGACCGACAAAAACGAGACCCATGAAGAGGCAGCCCTGCGGGAAGTCACCGAGGAGACCGGGCTGACACAGCTTTCCATCACTTCAACGTGTCGCTCTACCTGGCACATTTACCTTTCAGACTATCCCGGAAAAAAGAAGGAGTGGATCCTCAAAGAGACCCACTGGTTTTTCATGCAGGCCTCCGCAGACGAAAAGAGCTGTCCCGAAACTGCCGAAGATATCGAAGAAGTGCGCTGGTTCACTCCTGAAGAGGTTGGCGAAGTCCTTCAAAACACCTATGCAAGCTTAAAGAACCTTATCCGGCTGGCAAACGGTTAGTGCTCCAATCCAAGTGTGACAGTTGGCTGGTCGCACACTTCCGATGGCCCGAAATACTGGATCGGACCGGGATATACAAAGGATGTTTTCACCGCCCACTGGTCGCGATGCTCCTCGAAATAGCGGAAGGGAGCCCCTTCAAGATCAACAAGCGCCTTTTGAATAACAGGTTTCATGTGTCCGTGCCGTTTTTCCATGTTCATCATCATGGTCACGGGAACGCCTCCTGCAACCCATTCCGCAGCAGGCAGGGTAAGATGGCGGACCGAAGCCATGTAACCGGTTTTACCGGCGTCGATCAGCACCGAAGCGGTATATCCGAGGGAATAACAGTAGTCGGCGTCAAAATTGGACGGAGCCGCACAACGCCCTTCATACCCGAAGAAATGGTACTGGGTACTGAATTTTCCTGAAAATTCACCTCCCTTTTTCATCTCTTTAAGTCTCTTTTTTACCATTTCCCCCAGGAGCATTTCTGTCTGAATCAACGAAACCTGGACATTCCCGTGAGGATCCCTGTCAAGGGTCAGCTGATTGGCAATCCCTGCCGGAAGGGATGTAAATACTTTTGCAGATTCGGGGGTCAACCTGCCTGCCAGCAGCTGCCTGCGCAGTGCTTCGTCAGGAATAGCCTTGAATTCTGCTTCAAAAGCTGAACCTTCAGCCAACAGATCATTCAGCTCATGAATCAGCACTTTCATTTCAGGAATGAATTCGATCAATCCTTCCGGGATCAGTGCCACTCCGAAATTTTCACCACCGGCAGCCCGTTTTGCCACGATACCCGCCATGTACGCCACAATTTCGTCAAGTGTCTGTTTCCTTTCGGCAACCTCCTCCGAAATCAGACAGATATTGGGTTGTGTTTTCAGCGCACATTCCAGCCCGATATGGGAAGCAGAACGTCCCATCAGCTTGATAAAATGCCAGTACTTCTTGGCTGAATTGGCATCACGGGCAATGTTACCGATGAGTTCTGAGTATACTTTGGTAGCCGTGTCAAAACCAAAGGAGGTTTCTATCATTTCGTTTTTCAAATCCCCGTCGATGGTTTTGGGACAACCGATGACCTGCACGCCGGCATTTTTGGACTTGTAATATTCAGCAAGAACACAGGCATTGGTATTGCTGTCGTCACCCCCGATAATCACAAGCGCACGGATATCCAGTTTTTTCAGGATTTCCAGTCCTTTGTCGAATTGTTCGGTCTCTTCCAGTTTTGTTCTTCCTGAACCGATGATGTCAAACCCTCCGGTATTCCGGAAAGGATCGAGGTATTCCCGGGTAATTTCCAGGTACTCGTGGTTTACAAGTCCGCCCGGGCCTCCCAGAAATCCGTACAACCTGCTTTCAGGATGGATATTTTTCAGGCCGTCGAAAATTCCTGCAATGACATTGTGCCCGCCGGGAGCCTGCCCTCCTGAAAGGATTACACCGACATTGACCGTTTTTTTCACCCTTCCGGCACTCCCTGCTTCAAAGGTGATCAGGGGCATCCCATAGGTATGGGGAAAGAGTTTGCTGATTTCTTCAGGGTCTTCAACCGAGGTGGTATTGTCTCCTTCCCGGAGTACGACCTCCCCTTTGAGGGAAGCAGGCAGTTTCGGCCGGTATGCGGCCCTCTCTTTTTGCAGCGGACTTATCATTTTGCGTATTTTTTAATGTATTATTAAGGAAGTGCCAATTTACCACATATTAAGCAGTTGCTCTTTCATTGCAATCCGTTTCACTGAAAATTTAAAGTTTTATAAACACAGCCTGCAAATTGTTAATTTTGGAGCATGATTCAGGAAACCCATATCCATGACTTTCTCTCATCCGGACTGCCCCTGATTGATGTCCGTTCCCCCGGGGAATTCCTCAGGGGGCACATCCCGGGGGCGGTAAACATTCCGCTTTTCTCCGACGAAGAAAGGGCGCAGATCGGTACGCTGTATACCAGGGTATCAAGGGAGAAGGCCATGGAAAAGGGATTGGAATTTGCAGAACCGAAGCGGCAGTGGTACCTGGATGAAGCCTGCAAGGCAGCCCCGGGGGGTGAAGTGGCTGTTCACTGCTGGCGCGGAGGGTTGAGAAGCCGTTCCTTTGCCCGGCATCTCGGAGAAAATGGTTTTAAAAGAATTGAACTGATCAGGGGCGGGTACAAGGCCTACCGCCGGCTCGTGCTTGCATATTTTGAGAATCCCCTGAATCTCGTAATCATCGGTGGATATACCGGAAGCGGCAAAACTGAAATTCTTGGTACCCTGGCATCGTTGGGAGAGCAGACCATTGACCTTGAAGGGATCGCATGCCACAAAGGCTCCTCCTTCGGAGCCATTGGCTGCGGTATTCAGCCCACCTCTGAACAATTCGAAAACAACCTCTTCGATGCGTTCAGAAATCTCGATTCCAACCGCCCTGTCTGGCTTGAAGATGAAAGCCACAATATCGGGGGAGTGAATCTGCCCCTTCCCTTGTGGCAGCAGATGCAGAAAAGCAGGACCTGGTTTCTCCGCGTTCCGCGCGAAATGCGGGCCATGCGGCTGGTCAGCGGGTACGCCGGATTTGGTCCCGGGGTATTGACAGAAGCCATCACCAGGATCTCCCGCCGCCTGGGCCTTGAGAACAGCACCAAAGCCACCCGACTGGTTGAGGGGGGTCTTTACTTTGAGGCAGCCCTTATCATTCTGGCTTATTATGACAAGAGTTACGACAGAGCCCTCAGCCTGCATTCCCGCAGCAATGTCATTGAGATCGGTGTTGACTCTGCTGATCAGGAAATCAATGCCAGTCTCCTTATTGAATACGAAAAAGGAAGAAGAACCTGTTAAACTGATCCGGCACTGCCCAGGTGCGGGAAACGGGGCTGGAGTACCAGAATCAACCGGTTATAAAGTCGAGTACGTTGCTCGCCCCGGAGCTTTTTCCCTCACGCCAGAGTTCCGTATAACCGCATTGGGCACAGCATACCGCCTTGAACTTCCGGTTCTGGATATTGAAGTAACGGGTGAAACCCGATCCGGTTGCGCGGATGTAATCCACTTCCGCCTTTTTGCTGCCACATTTGGGGCACTGGTAACTTTTTGCGTTCATTTCATCGATATTAAAATAAATCAGTAAATCAACCAATCAACAAGTCGGCAAATGGTTTAAACATCTTTTGACCCGGGGCTTTGGAGCTCCTTTTTAATCCTTTTCGCATCTTTAAGGGCTTTATAGATGATCCATTCCAGCTGTCCGTTGGTACTTCTGAACTCATCAGCAGCCCATTTTTCAACGGCTGCCATGACTTCATTGTCAATCCGCAATGCGAAAGTTTTCTTTTTTGTCATACCTTCCATGTCAACGCCGCCGTTGATCCAGTGTCCGGATCCAACTTATTCCCATGCATCATTTTCTCCATGGCTGCAGAAATAGACTGCACCCTGCGCGTTCCCAGCAGGACTTTTTTGCCGTTTTTCAGAAAAATCGTCAGACCCTGGTTCCCCGATACATTGTAAGCCCTGCCCTTTTTCCCGAATCCCTGTCTGACACCCCAGCCGCCATAATCCGCGATGGGACGGTACGTGCCGGCTTCAAACCGCATGATATCCTCAATCGGAAAGGTTCTCCACTTCCTTACCAGGGGCCGGTAGCGAAAGGAAATCCCTTCCGTGGTAATCTCGGTTTCCAGTTGCATGGTCATGAACATCAACAGCAAACCACCCATCAGCAGGGTAATGAGCAGGGTAACAATGCCCAGTGTCAGGTCATCCGCGGGATGATTACCCCAGGGCTCACCGGTGGTCAACTGCAACCAGAGCCCATACCAGAGAGGTACTACTGAGGAGCCAAAAGTCCCGGCCAGGATGAGCCACAACCACCAGGTCCTGAACTTCTGCACTTCCCTGAAAAGGATTTTCTTCATCAGTTTCCCGGTTGTTAATAAATGGTACCCGTATTGACGATCGGCGTGGTCTCCTTGTCGCCACAAAGCACCACCATCAGGTTGCTGACCATGGAAGCCTTTTTATCTTCATCGAGCTGCACGATATCTTTCTTGCTCAGCTCTTCAAGCGCCATTTCAACCATGCTCACGGCTCCTTCCACGATTTTAAACCGGGCAGCCACGATGGCAGCAGCCTGCTGCCGTTTCAGCATTGCCTGGGCAATCTCCTGGGCATACGCCAGGTAATTGATACGGGCTTCCATTACTTCCACGCCGGCAATCTGCAAACGCTCTCCCAACTCCTTTTCCAACTGGTCATTCACCTCTTCGCCTCCACCACGGAGTGTCACCACCGCTTCATGGTCCTCAAAATTGTCGTAAGGATAAATCCCTGCGAGTTTACGGATGGCAGCTTCGGTCTGGATGTTCACAAAATGCTCGTAATCATCCACCTGAAAGGCAGCCTTAAAGGTTTCCTGTACCCTCCAGACCAATACCACCCCGATCATGATCGGATTCCCTATCTTGTCGTTTACCTTCAAGGGTTCCGAATCGAAGTTTCTGGCCCGCAACGAAATCTTTTTCCGCGACAGAAAAGGATTCACCCAATAAAATCCATTTTCCTTAATGCTTCCCTTGTAAGCCCCGAATAACACCAAAACACAGCTTTCATTCGGATTCACTATCTGAAATCCTATAGAAAGAAAGAGAAACGCAATGCCCATTATCACTGCAAAAACAACCATCCCGCGGGTAGCCAGAAACACGACACCCACCAGCAGTAAAATTTCGATGACTACCATCATGTAGCCCGACAAAGGAGAAAATTTCTTTTCCATAGTTGAATAATTTATGATATTATTTTGATATCACAAACATATCATTTTATTTCGAATCCCGGTTTACATTTTCACTATTTTTTTAAAAAAAGGAGAAAAAAAAAATCCCGGGGCGATTCCCCGGGATTTTTTAGTTCATGATCCACTCTACTTTGCCCACCGTCTGGGTATCGGTCACCTCGTAGGCACGTGCAAAATCGAAGATTCGCTTTAACGCCCTTTCAGGCGGAGCGAAATTGTTTCCTGTTTTCTGATCAGCCGATTCACTTTCAGGATCAGGGTACCTGATCACTCCGGATAAATTGATGTCTGATTGAATCTGATTGACGAGAAAAATCAACGTAGATATTTTTTCCATAGGCACCATTGAAATAACGCTTTATTGACAATAACGGCACTCCTATGAAGATATTGTGCTAAAAAAAGTTAAATCCGTGTGAGCGAAAGATTTTTCTCCTTGATCAGTTTTCTCAGATTAATGAGGGCATACCGCATACGTCCGAGTGCGGTATTTATACTAACTCCTGTTTGTTCAGCGATATCCTTGAAGCTGAGTCCCTGGTAATGCCGCATATAAACCACCTGCTGCTGATCTTCCGGGAGTTCTCTGACAAGCTCTTTTACTTCTCTCAGTATCTGGTTCATCACCAGTTGGTCTTCGATATTTTCATCCGAAAATTTCCAGGAATTAAAAATATCGTTTTCGCAGCTGTCATTTGAAACAGTTCCGCAGAGCTTCTCCCGTCTGAAGTGGTCAATGATCAGGTTGTGCGAAATACGGAGCACCCATGAAATAAACTTTCCGTTCTCGGTATATTTTCCTTGTTTCAACGACCTGATCACCTTGATGAAAGTATCCTGGAAGATATCTTCAGCAAGGTCCTGATTTTTAACAATCAACAGGATATAGGAATAGACCCTGTTCTTATGTCTGCGAATTAAAACTTCGATGGAATTGTGGTCACCATTCACAAATCGCTGAACGAGCTCATTGTCGTTCAAAACTTCTGCGTTGAACATTACTTTCTATATTATTAAACAAAAAGTAAAGTTTAAACTATAGGCAACCAGTTTTTGAGAGTGAAACAAATTCTTAATTTTGCACGGTGTAAATTTGAAACATTTTACACAAATAAACAAATTTTTTCACACAAATCATAATATTTCGGGGATAATGTCAGAGGGAAGTGCATCTCAGTGCATTGAAATTCGCAGGGCCAGGGTACATAATCTGAAAAACATCAGTTTACAAATCCCCAGGAACCGTTTTGTTGTAATTACAGGTGTTTCCGGATCGGGTAAATCCTCCCTGGCTTTCGACACCCTTTTTGCGGAGGGGCAGCGGCGTTATGTGGAAAGTTTGTCGGC
>CAYYJE010000033.1:17958-28575 GCA_964472165.1 uncultured Prolixibacteraceae bacterium
TGTCAGGGGAACTGCAACATTGTGATTGACCGGATTGCCGTAACTTTCGATGAAGACACCCTGAACCGCATGGCCGACTCTGTCGAAACTGCTTTTTTCGAGGGAAAGGGGGAGTGTATCATCAAGGTGTATGACGGGGATAAAATTGAGGTTGAACGGTTTTCCAACCGTTTTGAAGCCGACGGAATCGTATTTGAAGAGCCCACTGAGCACATGTTCAGTTTCAACAATCCCCTCGGGGCATGCCCCCTGTGTGAAGGGTACGGCAAGGTGATCGGTATTGATGAGGATCTGGTGATACCCAACAAGTCCTTGTCGGTTTACCAGGATGCCATTGCCTGCTGGAAAGGAGAAAAGATGAAAGAGTGGCGTGACCGGCTGATTTTCAGTGCCGACCGGTTTGATTTTCCGGTACATCGTCCTTATTACGAGCTAACGTCCGGGCAGCGGCATCTCTTGTGGTCGGGAAACTCTCATTTCCAGGGGCTCAATGATTTTTTCAGACACCTGGAGGAACAATCCTACAAAATTCAGTACCGGGTCATGCTTTCGCGCTACCGGGGAAAAACTACCTGTCCCGAATGCCGGGGAAGCCGGTTAAAAAAGGAAGCCGGGTACGTGAGGGTTGCAGGCAAGGCCATTCAGGAGCTGGTGATGATGCCAGTTTCAGAACTGTTGAACTATTTCAGGGATATTTCACTCTCCTCTCACGAAGAAAAAGTAGGACGCAGGATTCTTCTGGAAATCAGAAACCGTCTCGGGTTTTTAAGTGAGGTAGGACTGGGATACCTCACCCTTAACAGGCTCTCTTCGACGCTTTCAGGCGGGGAGTCGCAACGCATTAATCTGGCCACATCGCTGGGCAGCAGCCTGATAGGATCTCTTTACATCCTCGATGAGCCGAGTATCGGACTGCATCCGCGCGACACCAGGCAGTTGATCGGCGTGCTTGAAAAACTGACAAAACTTGGGAATACCGTCATTGTCGTGGAGCACGACGAAGAAATCATGAGGGCTTCGGACCAAATCATCGACATTGGTCCGGGAGCCGGAGTTCATGGGGGTGAGGTCATCTTTCAGGGTACGCCGGCGATGATGGAAAACAGCACCGGAAGCCTTACTTCCGACTACCTGACCGGAAGGATGAAGATTGAAATCCCCGCATACCGGCGCAAGTGGAACAATTACATTGAAGTAAAAGGTGCAAGGGAGAACAACCTTAAAAACCTGACCGTCAAATTTCCTTTAAACACCATTACGGCAGTAACCGGAGTAAGCGGCAGCGGCAAATCATCGCTGGTATCCCGGATTCTGTTTCCGGCTCTGGCGAAATTATGGGGAGGATACGGGGACCGCACCGGCTCACATGATTCGGTTTCAGGTGACCTCCATCTGCTTACGTCGGTTGAATTTGTAGACCAGAATCCCATTGGTAAAAGCTCACGTTCCAATCCGGTAACTTATCTGAAAGCCTACGACGAGATCAGAAAACTGTTTGCTGACCAGCCCCTGGCAAAATACCAGGGACTCAATCCGGCACACTTTTCCTTCAATGTGGACGGAGGTCGTTGCGACGAATGCCAGGGTGAAGGGACAATCAAAGTTGAGATGCAGTTTCTGGCCGATGTGTACCTGGTTTGTGACAGTTGCAGGGGTAAAAGATTCAAGGAAGAGATTCTCGATGTGAAATACAGCGACCACAATATCGACGAGATCCTGAACCTTACCGTGAACCAGGCCATCGAACTTTTCGGAAAAGGAAAATCCTCCACGGAAAAAAAGATTGTCCGTAAACTGGTCCCCCTGCAGGACGTCGGACTTGGGTACATCAAACTGGGGCAATCGTCAAATACCTTGTCGGGCGGGGAAAGCCAGAGGGTGAAACTCGCCTCCTTTCTGGCCCGCGAGAAGGAAACCCCTACCCTCTTTATTTTTGATGAACCCACAACAGGCCTTCATTTTCATGACATCCGGAAACTGCTCGACTCCATGAATGCGCTGATGGAACGTGGCCATACCATCATCGTCATCGAGCACAACCTTGAAGTAATCAAATCGGCCGACTGGGTTATTGACCTGGGACCGGAAGGAGGCGACCACGGAGGATATCTGGTTTTTGAAGGAGTTCCGGAAGAACTGGCCCGCAGGGAAGATTCCCACACCGGAATCGCACTCAGGGAAAAACTGGCAGGCGGATAACGGACTGCAGTTGTTCACTACTTTTACAACAGGACAAAATTGTATGCCATGAATATATCTAAAAAAACAAAAACAGATCCTTCGGTATTGGTTTCCCTCAATTCGGGGAAGGAGGAGCTCGTGCTTCAGACTATTGATATTCTGCACGATTCAGGAAATCCCCTCTATATCCCATATCTGACAAACCTCCTTGCAGATACCGGTTTTGAAACAGTGAGGGAAAGCATCTTTGTCCTGCTTGGTGAACTGAAAAACAAAGAATCAGTCCCCTACCTGGTTGAAGCCATCAGGAATAAAGATCTGGCACCTTTTCGCAAGCAGCTTGTGGCATCCTGCTGGCAAAACGGACTCGACTTCTCGGCGCACCTTCTTTTTTTTACCGACCTGGTAATTTCCGAACCTTGGGAAATTGGTTTTGAAGCTTTCACCGTGATTGAAAATCTGGAACATCTTCCGGAAAGGGAGATCATTGAAGCCGCAGTGTCCAAAATCAAAATGGCCCTGCCCGCTTCCCAGGAAAAAAAAGAGTACCTGTTGAACGGGCTGCTGACCGTCCTGAGATAAATGTATTGGCCGTTTTACCTGGTTTGTGATGTCCTCCATAGCCGGAAAAATCGTAAATTGCACCCCTTAAATTCAGAATCACCGAAATATCATATAAACCATGCAAAAATCTGTAATACTCCTGATGACCGGAATAACCGTTTTATCATGTAATCAAACTCCCAAAATGAGCTATCCCGAGACCCGGAAGGAAGCCGTAGCAGACACATTTTTCGGAACACCAGTGGAGGATCCCTACCGCTGGCTTGAAGATGACAATTCGGAAGAGACCGCCCAATGGGTAGACAAGCAGAACGAAGTCACCTTTGCCTATCTCAACGGCCTGCCCGGCCGTGAAGCGATCAAGGCAAGACTGACCGAACTGATGGATTACCCCAAAATATCAGCTCCCTACAAAAGAGCAGGCAAATATTTCTTCAGTAAGAACGACGGATTGCAGAATCAGAGTGTATGGTTTATGGCCGACAGCCTTCGTGGTGAACCAAAGATACTCCTTGACCCCAACACCTTGTCGGAAGATGGAACAGTGGCTTTGGCGGGGATTGAAATCACCCGCGATGCGAAATACCTTATTTACAGGATTTCCCGGTCAGGTTCCGACTGGCAGGAAATCTTCGTCAGGGATATTGAAACCGGAGAGACCCTCCCTGATCATATCCGGTGGGTGAAGTTCTCCGGAACCTCGTGGCATGACGGAGGGTTTTTCTACAGCTGTTACAACGAACCCAATGCCGGCAGTGCCCTTTCCAAAGCCAACGAAAACCAGATGGTGAAATACCACAAGCTGGGAACCGACCCGGCGAACGATCCCCTGATTTACAGCGATCCGGAGCACCCCCGGCGGAATATCAGCGTGAGCATCAGCGACGACGACCGTTTCATGTTTCTGGTACAGACGGAATCAACGAGCGGGAATTCCTTGTCTTTCAGGGAGATGAAAAATTCCAATCCACCCTTTACTCCTTTGATGGAATCGTTCGACTATGATTTCTCCCCCGTTGACAACCTCGAAGACCAGATATTGGTCCTCACCAACTACAAGGCTCCGAAATACAGACTTCTTAAAATTGATGCCAAAAATCCCGGAGAGGAATTCTGGACGGAACTGGTTCCTGAGAAAGAACATGTGCTTACTTCGGCCTCTCTGGCAGGGGGAAAACTGGTCCTGAATTACCTGAAGGATGCCTTCACCCACATCGAAATCTGCAATTATGACGGGAGCCCCGACTACGGGTTTGAGCTTCCCGGTATCGGCACTTCGGGTGGGCCCAGGGGTGACAAGGATGACATGGAAGCTTTTTACACCTTTACTTCCTACAACACCCCGGGAGAAGTCTACCGCTACGATTTCAGCACCAGGGAGTCCACCCTCCATTTCCGTCCGGAAGTAAAGTTCAACCCCGATGATTTTCAAGTCGATCAACTATTTTATCCCAGCAAGGACGGCACCAAAGTTCCGATGTTCCTCTTTTACAAAAAAGGGATGGAGAAGAACGGTGGCAACCCCACCCTATTGTACGGGTATGGCGGCTTCAACGTCAGCCAGATGCCCGGGTTTTCGGTACAGCGGCTCTTCTTTGTGGAAAAAGGAGGAATCCTGGCCGTGGCCAATTTGCGCGGTGGTGGTGAATACGGAGAAGAATGGCACAAAGCCGGCACCAAACTGCAAAAGCAGAACGTCTTTGACGATTTCATTGCGGCAGCGGAATTTCTGATTAAATCGGAATATACCTCTTCTTCGAAGCTGGCCATTCAGGGCGGATCAAACGGTGGATTACTTGTAGGTGCAGTGGCCAACCAACGGCCTGAACTCTTTAAAGTAGCCCTGCCGGCCGTCGGTGTGATGGATATGCTGCGGTACCATAAATTCACCATTGGCTGGGCCTGGGCTACCGACTACGGAACCAGTGAGGAGAGTGAAGAAATGTTCCGGTACCTGCTTGCCTATTCTCCTTATCACAGCATTAAACCGGGCATCAAATATCCTGCTACCCTGGTCACTACCGCCGACCATGACGACCGCGTGGTTCCTGCCCACTCCTTTAAGTATATCTCCCGGCTTCAGGAGTACAACACCGGAAAACTTCCCGTCCTGATCCGTATCGAAACCAAAGCCGGGCACGGTGCCGGGAAACCGACAGCCAAAGTGATTGAAGAATATGCCGACATCTGGGCATTTACATTTCACCACCTGGGAGTGAACCCCTGAATTCATCCAAGAAAATGGCGGACAAAACATGGCCTCCCGGCAAGATTTTACAGGAAGTTGACTGATAAACAATGGATTTGAGATTTCTGGTTATTGAAGGGAATATTGGTGCAGGGAAAACCTCTTTTGCCACCATGCTTAGTAATGAGCTGAATGCCAAGCTCGTGCTGGAACAATTCGCCGACAATCCCTTCCTACCCAAGTTTTACGCCGACCAGGAAAGATATTCTTTCCCGCTTGAGCTATCCTTTCTTGCCGACCGTTACAACCAGATCAAAAAGGAAGTCTTGCAGCCTGAGTTGTTTCATTCGATGCTGATCGCTGATTATTATTTTACAAAATCAGCCATATTTTCCCGAAATACCTTGCAGACAGACGAATACAGGCTTTTCAGAAAGTTGTTCAACATCGTTTTTGAATCACTGCCCAAGCCTGATCTTTATGTCTACCTGTACCTTGACATTCCCAACCTGATGAACAATATCCGGAAAAGAGGCAGGTCTTATGAACAGCAGATGGAGCCTGGCTATCTGGAGAAAATTCAGACGGGATATTTTGAATATTTCAGAGAGGTTACCCAATTTCCGGTTCTGATCATTGACACCAACCGGATTGACTTTGTAAACCGCAGGGAGGATTATGAATTATTGAAAAATACCATTTTCAACAACGAATTTAAACCGGGCATTACCCGGATGATTCTTCCCTGAAAAGGAAGAATTTCCTTTGTAAATCCACTTTAGATTCTATTTTTGCAAATTATCAATTTCGAAATCAGATAAATAATGAAAACACAAATTAAATTTATTTTTTGTATGGCAACCGCGATGCTTCTGCTTTCCGGATGCGCCAGCCTTGAGAAGATGAAAAAAGGTGCCGCCGGCATCCGTTACAAGGTTACTCCTGAAGTTCTTGAAACTCATGGAGGCAAGGTTGACGTAGCCATTAACGGGATTCTTCCCGGCCATTTTTTTGACAAAAAAGCCAGGCTTGTGGCTACCCCGGTGTTAAAATATGAGGGAGGTGAGACCGAACTTCCGCCGGTAACCCTGCAGGGAGAAAAGGTAAAAGACAACAACAAAGTTATTTCTTACAATGCCGGAGGAAACTTCAGCTATAAACAAATTTTCCCGTACAAGGATGAGATGCGGAAATCGGATCTGGTGATCAGGCTGCAGGCTACAAAAGGAAGCCAGCGGGCCGATTTTGAACAGGTGACTATCGCCAAAGGTGTGCTGGCCACCAACACCCTGATGGCAGTTACTCCGAAACCAATCACCGGAATTGTGAGGGAAGCCAATACCACCGGGAAATATGACCCGGCAATCGATGCATTCCAGCGTATTGTTCCCGACGAGATGCTTGCCGACATCTATTACCTGATCAACAGCGCCACGCTAAGGAAAGAAGAAGTCGCAGCCACCGATGTAAAGCAATTTCTCGATTATACCAAAGATGCACACGAAGATACAAACAAGGAGTTGAAAAAAGTGGAAGTGTCAGCGTATGCATCTCCCGATGGTTCACTGGATCTGAATACCGAGCTTGCTTCGCGCCGGGAAAAGGCGTCTACCGCGTTTGTGGAAGATCAGATGAAGAAAGCCAAAGTGGAAGCCAACCTGAGAACAAAATATACCCCTGAAGACTGGGAAGGATTCAAAGAGATGCTGGAAAAATCAGACATTCAGGATAAAGATTTGATTCTGAGGGTACTCTCAATGTACACCGATCCGGAGGTCCGTGAAAGGGAAATCAAAAACCTCTCTTCAGCTTTCACCCAGGTAGCTACCGAGGTGCTTCCGAAACTGAGAAGGGCCAAATTGCTCACTACGGTCGACATCATCGGAAAAACAGACGATGAGATCATAGCCATTGCCGGCACACGCCCCGAATCACTCAACCAGGCAGAATTGCTGCATGCCGCCTCACTTGCGACTGATCCTGACCAGAAAATTAAAATTTACAACTCCTTCTCCAGAATTTTCCCCAACGATTGGAGAGGCCCGAACAATGCGGGAATGGTGCTTGCCTCCATGATGAAATATGCGGAAGCCAAGCCATATTTCGAGAAAGCGGAAAAACTGAAACCGGAAGAGCCCATCATTAAAAACAATCTGGGAACGATTGCGCTTTTCGAGAATGATAACCGCAAAGCGGAGGAGTATTTCGGAGCGGCATCCGGTTCAGGAAATGAGGTGAACTACAACCTGGGACTGGTAAATATCAGGAAAGGGGATTACAACCGTGCCAACCAGTATTTCCGCAGTTATGCCGATCCCAACACAGCGCTTGTTAAAATCCTGTCAGGGAATTACAACGGTGCGCTGAGCGACCTGGAAGATTTTGACCGGCCCAACTGTTACATGAAAGAATACCTGAAAGCCATCGTGGGAGCCAGAACAGGCAAGGAGGATCTTGTAATCGAAAGCCTGAAAAAAGCGGTGTCCTACAATGCGGATATCAAGGCAAAAGCCGCCACAGAAATGGAATTTGCCAAATACTTTGAAAATCCAGGGTTCAGGGAAATTGTCAAATAATGCCACGTCCCATGAATACAATCGAAAACTACATTGAACAACACAAGGAACGTTTTCTGAATGAACTTTTTGACCTGATCAGGATTCCATCAATCAGCTCTTTGAAGGAAAACAAACCCGACATGTACAAGGCTGCGGAATACTGGAAGAAAATTCTTCTGGAAGCGGGAGCCGACCGTGCCGGAGTATATGAAACTGCAGGCAATCCGGTGGTTTTCGGGGAAAAGATCATCGCCGCGAACCTGCCAACGGTGCTTGTATATGCACACATGGATGTGATGCCGGTTGATCCTGTCGAAAAATGGGACACTCCCCCGTTTGAACCCCGGATCAGGGACGGAAAGATTTATGCCCGTGGCGCCGATGACGACAAGGGTCAAAGCATGATGCATGCCAAGGCATTCGAACTGATGGTAAAAACCAACACCCTCCCCTGCAATGTGAAGTTTATGATTGAAGGGGAAGAAGAAATCGGATCACCAAACCTTGGGCAATTTTGTGCCGACCACAAGGAGATGCTCAGATCCGATATCATCCTGGTGTCGGACACGTCGATGATTGCTGCCGACACCCCCAGCATAACGACCGGACTCAGGGGTTTGGCGTACTGGCAGGTCGAGGTTACCGGACCATCGCATGACCTCCATTCCGGACTTTTCGGCGGCACAGTAGCCAATCCGGTTAACGTGTTGTGCAAACTTATTGGGCAGATGACCGATGAGAAGGGACGTATCACCATCCCCGGTTTCTACGACGATGTGCTGGAGGTTTCGCCTGCTGAAAGGGAATTGCTGGCTTTGGCACCCTTTAATGAAACGGAATACAAAAAAGCGATCCATGTCAGGGAACTGGCCGGTGAGGAAGGATTTTCCCCCAAGGAGAGGACCGGAATCAGACCCTCTTTCGACGTTTGTGGAATCTGGGGCGGATATACAGGTGAAGGAGCCAAAACGGTACTTCCTTCAAAGGCATACGCGAAAATATCAACCCGGCTCGTACCCCACCAGGAACATCAGAAAATCGAAAAACTCTTTGCGGACCATTTCAAGTCAATCGCACCTGCATCAGTCACTGTGGAGGTCACCTACCTCCATGGCGGACAAGGGTACGTATGTCCCGTGGATCTTCCTGCCTACAAAGCAGCGGAGAAAGCTTACACCGATATTTACGGCAAACGCCCGGTACCGGTCCGGTCAGGAGGCAGTATTCCCATCATCTCCACCTTCGAACAGATTCTGGGTGTTAAATCCATTTTAATGGGATTTGGTCTGGAATCAGATGCGATTCATTCTCCCAATGAGAATTTTCCACTCGAACAATTCTTCAACGGGATCAGAACCCTTCCGCGGTTTTATAAATACTTTGCAGAAATAACCCGCCCTCTGGCTTAACCGGCCGTTCTCAAAAAAAAAAGCACAAAAGGCAGTTGCCCTTTGTGCTTTTTTTTTATGGAGGCCCCTTAAGGTTTCCGGTCTGGCGATTTCGATTGTAAGGCCAGTTTCAGGGCTTCCGTGGTGGTGTAATATTTGACGATCATGTTGGGAACTTCCCATTCCGGCATTTTCCCGGCCACCAGAAATTCAAGGTATTTTTCAGTGACCTGTCCAAAATGAGCTTCATGCCCTTCCTTATACTGGTCAGGAATTGACACATTCCATGTATTTTCACCCTCCTTTATCAGCTTGAGTCCAGGGAATCTGGCAGCAAGATCCCGTTCCACCGCCTGGGTGAGTTTCTGTTCAAAGTCTGCACCGGCACCTTCAACCGGTTCCACGTAAAGGGTAGGTTTGAAATTTTGCGCCGCACCCTGCCTGATAATCACATTACTCAACGATCCGCGCATAATGCTGTAGTGGGTGTCTCCGGTTCCTTCAGGTGCTTCAAAATTCCAGATCACGGAGACTTTGGCGTGGACGCCCTTCAATTTGTAATTAATCTCCCCATTGCTGTAAACCTTGAGCAAATCACCCTCTACATTTTTCCGGAGGTATTCAGGATATTGGTCAAGTGTGGTCACTTTTTTGAACATTTCAGGGGTGAGGTCGGTGGTCCAGTGTCTGGCTGAAACCATTTCCACATCCTCCTTTTTCAGAATTACTTCCGGAAAGGCTTCCCATTGGACCATGTCGACCAGGTGGGTAGTCACATCCACGATTCCCTCTCCCTGCTGGTCGGTGTCAAAAAACCATGCCGGTCGTTTCAGCGGAGTGCCTGACACCATTTTGCTGAAGTGGTGTACGCTTTCCTTGGTAATGGCCGGATCGTCCGGACTGCCTGCCTGGAGTTCGCCAAAAACAGCGGGAATCTGCGACAATTCGCGCTGCAGGATGGTGGTAATTTCGTACCGTTCGGTCATGATATCATAGAGCATTACCCCTTTCTCCGATGCTTCAGTAAAAGCTTGTTCCAGCGTGGGGAACAATTCCGGAGTGATCACCATCGGTTTGTCGGCCAGCACATTCAATCCAGCCTGCACCGACTTGAGGATGTATTCCGTTTTTTTGGCATTGTTCCCGGAGAGAACCACCACATTTCCCGATTTGTCACTGATCATCCTATCAAAGAAATCAGCGCCGGTATATACCTGTCCGACCCATGAGGTGGGATTTTCCTGACGTTTGTTGTATGCTTCAATTTTTGCAAGGTGATCCAGGACATCCTGTCCTTCAGGAGCATATACATGCACCGTGGGATCAATCTGGGCATACATTGATTTCTGTACCAGGGCTGCGTGGAAGTGTCCAGGATCAAGGGTGATGAGTTTTACTTCCCCGGCCGCACCGGTAAACCCGGCGTTTTTGTTTTCAGTCTGCTTCTGGCTCCCGCCGGTGCATGATCCTGCAAGCAATGCCACGATAATCACAATCAGATTTCTTATTTTCATTTTTTAATTGTCTTTTACGAATTTTTCACTTGTCAAATGTTCACCTCCGCGAATGAACCCCGGAATTATAACCGGATATAATCTGTTCCGTAAGGATACCTTTGAGGTCTCCTGAGCATAGAGTTCGCCAGGTCATGGTTCACAAACCTTTCCGCCTTTGGATCCCACTGCAGTTTTTCCGGAATTTTCATGGCGATATGACTTACCAGACAAACGGAGCAGGC
>CAYYJE010000034.1:0-28452 GCA_964472165.1 uncultured Prolixibacteraceae bacterium
AACCTTAACCTTAACCTCAGCTTCTACTGGTATCTCAGCAGTTTGCTCAGGTATTTGCCGATGATGTCAAACTCAAGGTTGACGACGCTGCCCGGTTTGAAGGTGTGGAAGTTGGTTACCTCGTAGGTGTAAGGGATTATGGCTACCTGGAAGGTGTTGTCCTGTGAGTTTACCACGGTAAGGCTCACCCCGTTCACTGTAACCGAACCTTTTTCCACGGTCATGTATCCCTGTCTGGCCTTTTCCTTGTCGAAGGCATATTCGAACGTATAATACCAGCTGCCATCCGCCTCGTCAACTTTGACGCAGGTGGCGGTCTGGTCGACATGACCCTGCACGATGTGACCGTCAAGCCTGCCGTTCATCATCATACTTCGCTCCAGGTTTACCTTGTCGCCGGGACCCAGCAATCCCAGGTTCGATTTGATCAGGGTTTCCCTGATGGCGGTGACCCGGTAGGTCAGGTTTTGCCGGTCGACGTCAACCACGGTCAGACATACCCCGTTGTGCGAAAGGCTCTGGTCGATCTTCAGCTCAACGGCATGTGACCATTGAATGGTGAAATGGACATTGTCCCTCTCTTTCTCTACGGCCTGCACCACTCCGGTGCCTTCAACTATTCCTGAAAACATATTTTGTTATTTAAATGTGATCCTGTGATTCTGTGATTCCGTAAAGATAGAACACGGATGACACGGATGCGACGGATTTGCACGGATTTATTTGTCAATTGCCCTGAGGGCGTCATTCATGGTCATTTGCGCTAACGCGCGTCATTCATCGTCATTTGGCCTTCGGCCGTCATTCAATTGTATTCGAATCCAACTGTAAACCCGGATACTTAACCCATTTATCGATTTATCGATTTGATGATTTAACGATTTAACGATTTATCGATTTGATGATTTAACGATTTGATGATTTATCGATTTGTCGATTTATCGATTTTTAAACAAATCAGCAAATCAATCAATCAACAAGTCGAAAAATGGATTACTCAACCTCAACCTTGACCTCGACCTTGACCTCCGTTTATTCCATCTCCCATTCATATCCCTCTTTTGTGTCCTTCACGGAAATACCGATCCGGGCCAATTCCTGGCGGATATAATCGGAGGTTGTCCAGTCTTTGTTGCTTTTGGCCTTCACACGGATCTGAAGGGTAAGTTCTACCAGCTCACGGAGGGTTTCGCTGTTCCCTGCATCCGTTTTTTCATCGGTTAGTCCCAGGATGTCGAACAGGTAGGTGTGAAAAAGGGATTGCAGTTTCCGGAGGTCTTCCGCAGATACTGAAGCTTTCCCATCCACGATCTGGTTAATCATCCTGATCCCGTCGAAGAGATGGGCAATCAGGACAGGGCTGTTGAGGTCGTCATTCAGGGCATTCCGGCAATTCTTTTCAAGAGCGGCCACATCGATGGTGGAGATTTCTGAAGGGGAGAGTTTGTTCAGGAGTGCTGCGCCTTTCATCAGCCGTTCGAGGCCTTTCCCGGCTGATGCCAGCGCTTCGTTGGAGAAGTCGAGGGTACTCCGGTAGTGGGCCTGGAGAATGAAAAACTTAACGGTCATCGGGGAGAATGCGCTGGTCAGCAGGGGATGATTGCCTGCGAAGAGTTCATCAAGGGTAATGAAATTACCCAGGGAGCGTGCCATTTTCTGCCCGTTGATGGTTATCATGTTGTTGTGCATCCAGTAGCGTACCGAGGAGTGGCCCAGGGCAGCCGTGGACTGGGCAATTTCACATTCGTGGTGAGGAAACTGCAGATCCATTCCACCCCCGTGGATGTCAAAAATGTCGCCCAGGTATTTGGTGCTCATGGCGGAACATTCAAGGTGCCATCCGGGAAATCCCATTCCCCATGGGGAAGGCCATTGCATGATATGCCCGGGTGATGCCTTCTTCCAGAGGGCAAAATCAAAAGGATTCCTTTTTTCTTCCTGGCCTTCCAACTGCCGGGTGTTGGCCATCATCTCTTCCAGGTTCCGGCCTGAAAGGATTCCGTAATTGTACTGAGAATGATATTTTACCACGTCAAAATAGACCGATCCGTTGACTTCGTAAGCAAAACCCTTCTCCAGCAAAGTGCCGATCATTTGCTGTTGTTCCATGATGTGTCCCGAAGCCCTGGGCTCAATGGAAGGGGAGAGGGTGTTGAGTTCGGCCATGTTGCGGTGAAAGGTATTCATATACTTCTGCACTACTTCCATGGGTTCAAGTTGCTCCAGCCTGGCTTTTTTGGCGATTTTGTCCTCCCCTGTTTCTTCGGTTTCATTTTCCAGGTGTCCCACGTCGGTAATATTCCTGACATAGCGGACTTTGTAACCCAGGAAACGGAGGTAGCGGTACAACAGGTCGAAGGTGATGGCCGGACGTGCATGTCCCAGGTGGGCATTGCTGTATACCGTTGGGCCGCAGACATAAAGTCCGGCCTTGCCGGGCACCAGTGATTCAAAAACCTCCTTTTTCCGGCTTAACGAATTGTAGATCGACAAGGATTGTTCCATACGCAATTTTAAAAAACATCAATCTGTTTCTGAACCTTGGTATGCAATTGTGCAGGATGCCTCGCCCTGATAGTCAGATTGTGGTATCCGGTGAATCCTCCTTCATCTCTGCGGCAGGTGCGTCATCGCTTTTGCCGGGGATTTCATTGAAGACATCCCGGTAAAAAAGCAAAACGGAAAAAATGCCGATGGTGATTGAAGAGTCTGCGATATTGAAAACCGGTCTGAAAAAGATAAATTCATTACCTCCCAGAAATGGGAACCATTCGGGGTAACTGCCAGTGACAATTGGAAAATAAAACATATCAACCACTTTTCCGTGGAGAAAAGTTCCATATCCGCCTCCTTCAGGAAGAAAAGAGGCCACCTGCCCGTAGCTGTGGTCAAAAATCATCCCGTAAAAGGTACTGTCGATGATGTTCCCTACAGCACCTGCGAAAATCAGGGCCAGGCTGGCCATAAATCCCCAGGGAGTATCTTTCCGCGATATCCTGACCATATACCACGCAATTATAATGGCGGCAATGATGCGAAAGATGGTGAGAAACATTTTTCCGTACTCTCCGGCAAATTCGAAGCCAAACGCCATTCCGTTATTTTCCACGAAATGGATGATAAACCATTCGCCGGCAACACGGATTTCTTCACCCAGCATCAAATTGGTTTTGATCCAGTATTTTAAAACCTGATCGGCAATGATTACCAGAAAAATAATCAGGAGCGACAGATTCAGCCTTGATAACTTCATGCCCGGGAACAGCTTATTTCTGGTTCTTTTTGGCATCGATGCACAAGGTGGCATGAGGCACAGCCCGCAGCCTCTCCGGAGAAATCAGTTTCCCGGTTTCCCGGCAGACACCATAGGTTTTATTCTCAATGCGAACCAATGCAGCCTGTAAGTGCTGAATGAATTTAAGTTGCCGTTGGGCCAGTTTCCCTGCTTCTTCTTTCGAAAGGGTTGCCGCTCCTTCTTCCAGCACCTTGAAGGTGGGGGAAGTGTCCATCACATCGTTCCCGTCGTTGTGTGTAATGGAATTTTTGTACATCTCATAATCCTTCTGAGCTTTTTCTATTTTTCTGATAATCAGCTCTTTGAATTCCTGCAGTTCTGCATCTGAATATCTGGTTTTTTCTCCCATGATCAATTTTATTAATTTGATACCTTTAAATCTTAATTTTAATGTTGCTCCTAAAATTAGTAAAATTCTTCACCTTTTAAAAGCCTTACAACAACACCTTTCCGATATTGTTTATTTTTTCTCCACCAATAGCCAGGTTTCTGTTCCCTGTTCAATTTCTACCGGTTTTGCTACATTCCTGTCGATTTCATCCACCAGTTCAAGGCTGGCGGCAAGGGTCTGGGCGCTGATATAGGCCTTGTGGACCATGAGTGCTTCGTCCAGCTTCTCCTGCTTCAGGATTTTAAGTCCGATCCGGTCAGTTACCTCAAATCCGCTCTCCTTACGGATGTTCTGGATCTTGTTGATAAATTCGCGGGCTATTCCTTCGAGTCTGAGTTCCGGGGTTATATGGATATCGAGGGCAATGGTAAGGTTTCCCTCGCTTCCTACCAGCCAGCCGGGAATATCTTCCGTGGTGATTTCCACATCTTCTGTTACCAGTGGAATTTCCGTATTCCCTGCGTGTAAGGTGAAACTTCCGGATCTTTCAAACTGAGCGATCTGGGATGTGGTGAAATTCCCCAATGCCTGGCTGATCTCTTTCATCAGCTTTCCGTATTTCGGCCCTATGACCTTGAAATTGGGTTTGATTCTTTTACGGATGATTTCTGATGAATCGTTCAGGAATTCCACTTCCTTCACGTTTACTTCCGTGAGGATGATGTTTTTTACAGCTTCGAACTGCTCCCTGAAGTGGTCGTTCAACACCGGCACCATGATCCTGGCCAGTGGTTGTCTAACCTTGATTTTTTCTTTCCGGCGCAGTGCAAGGATCATTGATGATGCTTTTTGCCCGATTTCCATCTTTTCTTCCAGCGCTTTGTCGACCATTTCCGGAACCGGTACCGGGAAAGAGGCAAGGTGGACGCTTTGGTCAGGCTCCCTGCCCGTCACCCTGTTCAGGTCCGTAAAGAGAAGATCAGCATAGAATGGGGCAATAGGGGCCATCAGTTTCGATACGGTCACCAGGCAGGTGTACAGGGTCTGGTAGGCGGAAATTTTGTCGCGGTCATATTCTCCTCCCCAGTACCGTTTACGGCTGAGCCGAACGAACCAGTTGCTCAGATTTTCGACGACGAAATCGGTGATTGCCCTTCCCGCGCGGGTAGGTTCATAATTTTCGTAACTGTCGGAGACCTCTCCGACCAGGGTATTCAGCAGTGAAATGATCCACCGGTCCAGTTCCGGCCGCTCCTTCAGGGGTACCTCTTCCTCCTTGTACCTGAATTGGTCCACGTTGGCATAAAGGGCAAAAAAGCTGTAGGTATTGTATAGGGTCCCGAAGAATTTCCTGCGTACTTCGTCGATCCCTGCCATATCAAATTTCAGGTTGTCCCAGGGCTGTGAATTGGTTATCATGTACCACCGGAGCGGGTCAGAACCATACTCTTCGATGGTTTCGAAGGGATCAACGGCATTGCCCAGCCGTTTCGACATTTTGTTTCCATTTTTATCCAGTACCAATCCGTTGGAAATGATATTCCGGAAAGCCACAGATTCGCTGATCATGGTGGAAATGGCGTGAAGGGTGAAAAACCAGCCGCGGGTCTGGTCAACGCCTTCAGCGATGAAATCGGCAGGGAAGGGGAGTGGTTTCATCCCTGCGGGCATGTTCTCCCCTGTGGCCGCTATTTCCCTTTCAAAAGGGAAGTGCCACTGGGCATAAGGCATGGCTCCCGAGTCGAACCATACATCAATCAGGTCGGGTTCCCTGAACATCTTCTCCCCTTTTTCGGTGACCAGGACAATGTCATCGACATAAGGCCGGTGAAGGTCCACTTTTTCATAGTTTTCGGCGGTATACAATCCGGGGATAAACCCTTCATACGGATTTTTATCCATCACGCCGGCAGCTGTTGATTTTTCGATTTCCCGGATAAGCTCTTCGAGTGAGCCGATACACTTTTCTTCTTTCCCGTTCTCGGTCCGCCAGATCGGGAGAGGTGTTCCCCAAAACCGTGACCGGCTAAGGTTCCAGTCAACCAGGTTCTCCAGCCAGTTCCCGAAGCGGCCGGTTCCTGTGGACCTGGGTTTCCAGTTGATGGTATTGTTGAGTTCAATCAGCTTCTCCTTCACTGCGGTGGTACGGATAAACCAGGCGTCGAGCGGATAGTAAAGTACCGGCTTGTCAGTCCTCCAGCAATGGGGATAGCTGTGGACATATTTTTCAATTCTGAAAGCCTTGTTTTCCAGCTTCAGCATCACAGCAATGTCCACATCAGTGGAGGGTGACTCTTCCGATGCCGATGGATCATATTCGTTTTTCACGAAACGGCCGGCGAAGGGGCTGTAGCTTTCCCGGTTCACAAACTCCTTCACGAAGCGGGGATCGAGATTCTCAACCGGGAAGAAGCGTCCTTTCCGGTCGACGAGTGGTTGTATCTTGCCCTCGTTGTCGATTACATGAAGCGGAGAAATTCCGTTTTGCTTTCCCACCCTGTCGTCGTCGGCGCCGAAAGTGGGTGCAATGTGCACAATCCCGGTACCATCGGAGGTGGTCACAAAATCGCCGGTGATTACCCTGAAGGCATCGCCCATCGGCCTTACCCAGCCAATCAGTTGTTCATACTGAATGCCGGCAAGGGATTTTCCGGAATACTCTCCCAAAATTCTGTACGGGATTTTCTTTGATCCGGCAGTGTAACTGTCAATTGGCATTTCAGAACCGGAAGGATCAAAAAAGGAGTTCACCAGATCTTTTGCCAGGATCAGGGTAACAGGTATTCCGGAATAAGGATTGAAAGTTTTCACTTTCACATAGGTGATTGCCGGCCCCACGCATAGTGCTGTATTCGAGGGAAGCGTCCAGGGTGTGGTAGTCCAGGCCAGGAAATAGAGTCCGGAATCCACCCCACTGAACAGGGAATCAGACACTTCATTTCTGATCACTTTGAACTGAGCCACGGCTGTGGTGTCTTTCACATCCCGGTAACATCCCGGCTGGTTAAGTTCGTGGCTGCTCAGACCGCTTCCTGCAGCCGGTGAAAAGGGCTGAATGGTGTAACCCTTGTAGAGCAGCCCCTTGTCGTATATCTGCCTTAGTAAGTTCCACAGCGTTTCAATGTACCGGTTGTCGTAAGTGATATAAGGATCATCCATATTCACCCAATACCCCATTTGCCGGGTCAGTTCCTCCCATTCACGGGTGTAGCGCATGACTTCGGTACGGCATGCATTGTTGTAATCTTCAATGGAAATGGTTTTCCCGATGTCATCCTTGGTGATGTTCAGCGTTTTTTCAACACTCAATTCAATGGGCAAACCGTGGGTATCCCACCCGGCCTTCCGGTAGACCCGGTATCCCTTCATGGTTTTATACCGGCAGAAAAGATCCTTAATGGCACGGGCCATCACATGGTGGATCCCCGGCATCCCATTGGCGGAAGGAGGCCCTTCGTAAAAGACAAAAGTGTCGTGTCCCTCCCTGGTGTCGATACTTTTATGGAAGGTGTCGTCCTCTTCCCATCTTTTACGTATTTCCTTATTGACCCGGGATAGGTCCAACTGTTTATATTCCTTAAATTTCAATGACATCGCACTGCTTTTATCACCTTTTTGAAAAATGCACAAATATAGGTTTTTTTATCTTTATGAATGTCAATGGGAAATGGTTAATCATTTCTCCGGTACGACACTCCTGAATAAGAAAAGCTGCTCCGGAAAGCGGTGCAGGGTGCAAAAATCGCCTGCAGGTGACTTCCCGGGGCAGCTTCGGTCGACAGGATGCTTCCGGTCTCTATTCCTTGCCAAACTTATAGATACAGACTGAGTAATACTCTTGTCCCGGCTCCAGTATTGCAGATGGGAATGCAGGCTGGTTGGGACTGTCGGGAAAATGTTGTGTTTCAAGACAAAGCGATCCCCTGAACGGATATACTTTCCCATGTTTGCCGGTATCTTTTCCGGCAAGGAAATTTCCGCCGTAGAACTGGATCCCCGGTTCATTGGTGAAGACTTCCATGGTCCTTCCTGAAGCAGGTTCCACCACTTTGGCGGCAAAGTTCAGCAGGGAGTCTGACGGGATTAACACCCAGTTGTGGTCGTACCCTTTTCCGTAAGCCAGCTGCTGGTTCTCCTCGTTGACCCTTGCACCGATGGGAGCCGGGGTGCGGAAATCGAAGGGTGTCCCTTCCACCGGTGCGATCTCTCCTGTTGGGATCAAGCCGTCGTCGACAGGTGTGTATGAGGCAGCATTAATCTGCAAAATATGGTCGTTGATATCTCCGTTGCCGGCCCCCTTGAGATTAAAAAAGGAGTGATGGGTTAAATTCACAGGCGTTGCTTTGTCAGTGGTCGCTTTATACTCGATCTTCAGCTCATTCCCATCGGTCAGTTCGTAGGTTACATTTACCTGCAGATTCCCGGGATATCCCTCTTCACCGTCGGCGGAAAAATAGCTAAGCAAAAGGGTCTTGTCGTCTGACTGGACAGCATCCCAGACAACATTGTTGAATCCTTTGATGCCGCCGTGTAAATGGTTGGGACCATTGTTGGTGGCCAGTTTGTACAAGGAATCATTCAGCGTGAATTCCCCCTTGCTGATTCTGTTGCCGTAGCGTCCGATCAGTGTTCCGAAATAAATTTCGTTCGAGTTCAGATATCCGTTGAGTGTTGGATAACCCAGAACCACATCTTCAAAATTACCGTTCCTGTCGGGTATCCATAAACTCACTACCCTGCCACCGTAATTGGTGATCTGGGCGACAATTCCCGAACTGTTTTTCAGGGTAAAGAGTTCTACTTTTTTGCCATCTGTTTCACCACCGAAGGTGGCTGCGTCGATCAGCGGCAGTTGCGGGGGCGTTTTTGAACAACTGGCAAACACCAAAAGCGCCATCAGTGAAAATAAATGTGTTGCTTTCATATCGTAATAATTTATCAGAATTGGTTTCATATCCATTTCGAAGTTCATATTCAGGGATCATCGCGGTGAAATTCCTTTTGACGGAATTATGGTTTCCAGGTCATTTTATGCTTCCCCGAACCATTCATATTCATACCGCAACTCATAATGCTGACTCATCGACAATCCCCTGCCATTGGCAAAAATCACCGAATTTTCAATGTTATTGGACGCATCGTAGCTGTTTTCCACCCAGAGAATCTGATCTCCCCGGTCGTTGACCTCTTCCTGCCCCAAATTATTTCCACGGTCGTCGTAAAAGTAGGTTGTGGTGTTTTTCTTCTCCTCCGATTCCACCGCTGAATGTATCAGTTTGTGGTCTTTGTCATAAGTATAACGGGTGGTTTCAACCAGTTCACCCTCTTCGTCATACAAGTGGTCCGTGATTTTCAATCCCGCACTGTTGAATTTGGAGGTGAGTTTGTAGTTTTCACCGGTTTCCTCATCCTTACGCTTGTGCATGGTCACATGGCCTTCCCCGTCATAGGCGTACTCATCCAATTCGATCAGATTATCCTCCTCATCAAATACTTCATGTTTGACCAGCCGGTTATTCTCCCAGGCGAATTTTTCGGTCTGGAACAGAATCCCCTCTTCATCGAGAGTGACTTTTTCAACCAGGTGGTCATTTTCGCCGTAGGTGAAAGAAGTCACATCTGTGGATCCGTCGAGGTATTTCTTTATTTCCTTGGTGACCAATCCTTTGGAATCTCTTTCATAGCTGTTGCTTTCCGAGAGTTCGTCCTCACCTGAATAGTAATCTTCCCTGATTACTTTGCCTTTGTCGTCGTACGCCCGTGTAATTTTTTCAGCCAGGAGACCGTCAGCGGTAAAACTGCTTTGAGAAAGGATTTGCCCGTTCCGGTCGTGTTCCGTATAACTGTAAAGATAGGGATAGGTTTCCAGTATTCCCTGTCCTATTCCTACATTGACAAGGTTCTTGCGGTAAACCGAAGTGGTTTTTTTCTGCGGCATATCTGTAAATTTCAGTAGTCGCCAAAATTAACAAAAAAGGAGAGTTATGTCACTCTCCTTCTGATCTGTTTTTTATGCGGGCACCAGGAATCTGATGACGGCTGTTTCGCCCGAAGGTTGTCAGTTGCCCATATTGATCTGACTGTTCAGCTTGTCATTCTTCTCCTGGTCTTTGAGCTTCATGGAATAGAGTATTGCTTCGATCTGTCTGACGTAATTTCTTTTGTTTTTACTGGGGGCATAGACGTATCCGTCGACAACCACCACGCGCTGCCTGTTGAGGTCCAGTTCTGCCAGCATGACAAAGGGTCCTCCCATAAAATCGTTTTCCACACGCCACAATCCGCGGAGGTCGGCCGCGTAGTTACCATTGTGCCGGGTAACCTGGAAAATGGGATTGGCCACTCTTTCTGTGGCCATGTAACTTCCTGCTGTTGGCCCGGGAACGTTGGCTTTCAGTATGCTGTCGCGTTTGAACAACAGGTAATTAAGGGTGAACGTACTGTCGGAATTGTAAGGGAAAGTATAAACCATAATTGCCTGTGAGATCTCCGGAGTTTCATACCGCAGCCAGGTGAAGTCTTTTCCTTCGGGAGCGATCTGGAATCCCGGGGGTACAGTGAGGTAAATCCCGAAGTTCTGCTCCAGTTTGTTGTAAATCGCTTTGTCATACAGTTTCTGGTAATTCATTTCCAGACGTTCCCTTTCCGCTTTTATGAAATAGGCAATGATTTTGTCTGAATTTTCCCTGAAAAGCTTTTCAAACTCCTCATTGTTACGGGCATTGATTTGTACGGTGGCCTGGGGGTAAGCCCACACATCATCGGTAAAAGTGACCCCCGGATTTTCCACGATGGGCGATATTTTGGTCTGGACGATATTGCGGGTTGTCAGGAAGATATCCTTGAAGGCTTCGTGGGGAACATTGACCAGGTCGAAGATAGGTTCTTCCTGGGGCAAGGCGAGCTGGGATTGTCCCAGTGTCCGGCGGATCAGATTTCCGGGCAGATCATCCCACGCTACTTTCGACATGATCACAATCATTTCTCCGGCTCTTCCCGTAATATTCGTGTGGAGTACCGGGCCTCCCTTGTGTTGACAGGCAGCTGTCACAATAAGCAATGCCAACAGCAAATAATTGATTATCTTATTCATAAGTGTCTTGTTTTGTAGTGAAATTCCGGACTATTTGCAACAAAAACCTTACCAAGATAACCATTTTGGGAAATAACCTGAAGGTCCGGTTCAGGAATCAGGAAAGTTTTTACTTTGGGTTCAAAATCTGAACATCTGAAGGGTCCTCACATTCGGCCAGCATTTCGGCCATGGTTTTGCCGGTACCCGGATGGCGGAACTCCGGAGAGAGGAGCGCCAGTGGCGCCAGTACAAATCTCCGGCGTCCGATCAGGGGGTGCGGAATGGAAAGTTCCTCCGTTTCCAGAACCAGCTGGTCATAATAGAGGATGTCGATATCCATCCTGCGGGAAATGTAACGACCTGAGACCCGCTTTCTTCCAAAAAACGCTTCAATTTTACGGATCTCCTGCAATACTTCAGCAGGAGTGAGAAGGGTAGCCACCACAACCACCTGGTTCCAGAACGCTGTTTTGGCTTCGAATCCCCACGGAGGAGAGACAAAAAGAGGAGAAACCTGCTCAATTCTTCCGATTGTCTTTCCGATGAAGAACAAGGTTTTTTTAAATATTTGGCTTTTATTTCCGATATTTCCGCCCAGACAAAGATATAGTTGATATTCTCCCATTATTTTTGTGTAATTGCCGAACCAACAAACGGACTCATAATCTGAACGAAAGTATAAATATTGGTTAAATCAAATTCATATGAAGCAATTTTTTAAGTATACCCTGGCCACCATCACAGGGATTATTCTTACTACCCTGATCGGTTTTCTGATTCTGGTGATGGTATTCGGAGCAATCGTGGCGTCAACGGAAAAACAGGTTGCCGTGGAGAATCATTCCATGCTGATGCTCAAACTCGACAACCAGATTGTAGACCGGGCTCCCAATGATCCCTTTTCCGGGTTAAACATTCCGGGTTTGGAGCAAACCAGGAAAGTAGGTTTGGATGACATCCTGGCATCGATTGACAAAGCCAGGTATGATGACCGCATCCGGTGTATTTACCTCGACCTGTCGGTGATCAATGGTGGCATGGCAGCCGTGGAAGAGATCAGGAACAGCCTGATTGCTTTCAGGGACAGCAGCTCAAAACCTGTATACGCCTACGGCGATCTCTATGACCAGAAGGCTTATTACCTGGCCACCGCTGCCGACAAGGTGGTGCTGAATCCCAGGGGAGTCATTGATTTCAGGGGATTGGGAGGAGAATTGACCTTTTTCAAGAATGCTTTGGAAAAGCTGGGTTTGGAAATGCAGGTTGTCAGGCATGGCAAGTTCAAGGCTGCGGTGGAGCCTTTCATGCTGGAAGAGATGAGTCCTGAAAACCGGGAGCAGCAAATGGTTTATATGAACAGCATGTGGAACCATATGCTGAATGGGATTTCCGGTCAGAGGGATATTCCGGTGGCCCGGCTGAATGAACTCGCCGATCAGGTAATGACCTTCAGAAAGGCAGAAGAGGTCTTGGCTGCCGGTTTGGTCGACACCCTGAAATACAAGGATGAGGTGTTGGACGATTTAAGGGAAATAACGGGAACGGCTGCCGGAAAGGGAATCCCTCTGGTTACTGTATTTGATTATGCGAAGGTTCCCGTTAAAAAGGAACATAAACCCGCTTTTTCAAGGAATAAAATCGCTGTGATCTATGCCAGCGGCAACATCGGAAATAACATGGGAAGTGAAGGCATCAACGGGGACAAGCTTTCACGGGAGATACGGAAAGTAAGGCAGGACTCCACCTATAAGGCCATTGTGTTGCGTATCGACTCACCGGGAGGAAGTGCCTATGACTCTGAAGTGATCTGGAGAGAAGTGAAACTTGCTGCAGAAGAGAAGACCGTCGTCGCCTCGATGGGAAATGTGGCAGCTTCGGGGGGCTATTACATCGCCTGCGCGGCTGATAAAATCGTTGCCCAACCCAATACCATCACCGGGTCGATCGGTATATTCGGAATCATTCCCAATGCCGGGGAGTTTTTTAATGATAAGCTCGGAATCACCACCGATGTGGTGAAAACGAATGCCCACTCCGACATGCCTTCCTTTACCCGTCCGATGAGCGAATTCGAGAGAAACCTGATGCAGAGTTACATCGAAGAGGGATACGCCCTTTTTGTGTCAAGGGTGGCCGATGGCCGGAGTATGCAAACTGCATCGGTTGATTCTATCGGACAGGGACGTGTGTGGACCGGAGAAAACGCGCTGAGAATCGGGCTTGTCGACGAACTGGGAGGCCTTGACAAAGCCATTGGGATTGCAGCCGGAATCGCAGGGCTTGAGAACTACCGCACGGTGAAACTTCCTGAACTTCCCGATCCCCTGACCGAGCTTCTGAAGGGGGGTACCGACAATGCCCGCACCTGGTTTCTGAAAAGGGAAATGGGCGATGCCTGGCCCTACTACGAGCAGCTTGGCAGATTGAAAAATATGAAGGGTTTGTATGCCCGGATCCCTTATGATGTGGTGATCCGCTAGTCACGATCAGCGGCCGCGGGGTTACCGGTCAGAATACTAAAAATCAGGATATCCATCCTGTTTTTTAGTATTCTGGTTTTTATCGGTCAATAATTACTATTTTAGTGACCCAAATTCCTGCCCTATGCGGAAACTCTTCTTGTATCCCCTTTCATTGATATACGGAATGGTTGTATCATTCCGTAACTGGTTGTATGACCTTAAGTTGATGAAATCGGTCGACTTTGATATCCCCGTGATCTCCATCGGGAACATTACCGTGGGGGGTACCGGAAAAACTCCTCACACCGAATACCTCATCAAGTTGCTTAAGTCGCAGTTCAGGGTTGCCACGCTGAGCCGGGGTTATAAGCGGAAAACAAAGGGATTTTTGCTGGTCAGTACAAACTCTGACGTGACGGAGATCGGGGATGAGCCGCTCCAGATGAAGAAGAAATTCTCCGGGGTTACCGTATCGGTATGTGAAAACCGTGTGACAGGCGTGAAAAATTTACTGGCGGTTGATTCTCCCCCTGATGTGATCCTTCTCGATGATGCCTATCAGCACCGGCGGATCAATCCAGGACTCAATATTCTGCTGATCGATTACAACAAACCATTGCGCGACGACCATCTGTTGCCCTATGGCAGGTTAAGGGAGAGCCGTAAACAGCTGCGGAGGGCCAATATCATCATCATCACGAAGTGCCCGACAGAAATAGCCCCGATTACCCGGCGGATTATGACCAAAGAGGTTTTTCTTTTCCCATACCAGGAACTCTTTTTTACAACCATGGTATATGGTCAGCTATACCCGGTGTTCCCGGAAGCTCCCAAAATGGATCTCTTTACCGATACCTGGCGGATGGGAATCCTGCTGGTCACCGGAATTGCTTCACCCGAATATGTGGTTCAGCATGTGAAAAAGCTCTCCGCTGAGGTGGACACCGCCATTTTCCCCGACCATCATTACTACACCGAAAACGACATCCACCTGATTGTCCAGAAATTCTACCGGCTTCAGAGTTCCCGGAGAATTATCGTTACCACTGAAAAAGATGTGGTCAGGCTTACCAAACCGGACCTTTTCACCCCCGAAGTAAAATCATCTGTATATTTCCTGCCCATTCAGGTGAAATTCCTGGACAAGGAGGGCAAATTGTTTGACAAGAAAATTTTAGATTATGTGGGAGAAAATAAAAGCAACCGCGAATTACATATCAGGCAGAGTAAATCTAAAAACTGATATCGGCATTATTCTGGGCACTGGATTGGGTGGCCTTGTGAATGAGATTGAAATTACGGATACGATTTCCTACAGTGATATCCCCGGCTTCCCTGTATCAACTGTGGAAGGTCACGCCGGAAGGCTGATCTTCGGGAAACTCGGAGACAAGGAAGTGATGGCCATGCAGGGACGTTTTCACTATTATGAAGGCTATAACATGAAAGAAGTGACTTTTCCTGTCAGGGTTATGCACCAAATGGGAATCACCAATCTTTTTGTGTCGAATGCCAGCGGTGGACTCAATCCCGATTACCGGGTGGGTGATATCATGATTATCAGGGATCACATCAATTTTTTTCCGGAACATCCGTTAAGAGGGAAAAACCTGGATGAGCTCGGTCCCCGGTTTCCCGACATGAGCACGGTCTACGATGAAAGACTCCGTATGACCGCCAGGAAAATCGCCCTGGAACATAACTTCCTGTTGAAGGAGGGTGTCTATGTGGGTGTTTCAGGTCCTACCTTTGAGACCCCTGCCGAGTACCTGATGTTCCGGAAACTGGGAGGCGATGCCGTGGGAATGAGTACCGTTCCGGAAGTGATTGTGGCCCGCCATTCAGGGATGCGGATTTTCGGGATCTCTATCATTACCGATAGCGGCGTTCCCGGACAAATTGTGGAAATTTCGCACGAAGAGGTCCAGCAGGTTGCCATGAAAGCAGAACCCAAGATGACGCTGATCATGAAGGAGCTAATCAAAAACCTTCATGGATAGCCTGATCATCTCTCTGACCCCGGTTGTCATTGTAGCAGCATATATCTGGTTCCGCGATAAATATGAGCGCGAGCCTTTCCCCCTGCTTCTGATTTCGCTGCTGGCCGGTGCTTTGATTGTCATTCCTGTAATGGCCGTGGAGGCTGCCCTTTCCCTGGCAGGTGAAAACCTGGAGGGACTGGCGGATGCCGCCTGGACTGCCTTTGCAGTGGCTGGTTTCACAGAGGAGATGTTCAAATTTATCGCGCTCTTCCTGCTCATATGGAAAAACAGGCATTTCAACGAAAAATACGACGGAATTGTATATGCGGCTTTTATCTCCCTGGGATTTGCCGCTGTTGAAAATGTAATGTATGTGATGCAGGACGGGCATGCCACCGGTTTGCTCAGGGCATTTACGGCCGTGCCTGCCCATGCCATCTTCGGAATTGTCATGGGGTATTACACCGGAATGGCAAAATTCTATCCCAAATACCGGCAGCGGTATAAATATATGGCGCTGTTTGTGCCCATGCTCCTGCACGGAATTTATGATTTTATCCTGATGACCGGTTACGAATGGCTCTGGTTATTCTTCCTGGCTTTCGTCATCTTCCTTTACATCACCGGGTTGAAACGGATGAAACTGCTCTCCGACCACTCCTATTTTCGTACTGATTTTGACCTCCTTAATAAAAAATTCACCAATGACAATCCCTGATTTCAGCGATGTGGTAAAAGCGCAGGCGCTGATCAGTGCTTATGTGCACCGGACTCCGGTAATGAGCGCTGAATCGATCGACCGGCTGACCGGTTCCCGGCTGTTCTTTAAGTGTGAGAATTTTCAGAAGGTGGGGGCATTTAAATTCCGGGGTGCCTGCAATGCTGTCTTTTCGTTGACTGATGAAGAGGCTGCCCGGGGAGTGGCTACCCATTCTTCGGGAAACCATGCCGCCGCGCTGGCGCTGGCTGCCCGGATGAGGGGAATTCCTGCCTATATCGTCATGCCGCGGAGTGCTCCGGGGATTAAAAAAGTGGCGGTAGCAGGATACGGAGGAAATATCACCTTGTGTGAACCCACCCTCCAGGCCAGGGAAAGTACTTTGGCACAGGTCGTGGCCCGGACCGGAGCTGCTGAAATACACCCTTACGACAATTTCCGGGTAATTGCAGGACAGGGCACTGCCGCAAAGGAACTAATTGAAGATACCGGCGACCTGGATATAGTGATGACTCCCGTGGGAGGCGGGGGATTGCTGAGCGGAAGCGCCTTGTCGGCAAAGGCAATGTTGCCGGGCTGCCGTGTCATCGCGGCGGAACCAGCCGGCGCCGACGATGCCTACCGTTCCTTCCATGCCAAAACCATCATTCCTTCGGAAAATCCACGGACTATTGCCGACGGGTTGCTCACCTCCCTGGGGAAAAGAAACTTTGCCGTCATCATGGAACATGTTGACGACATCGTCACCGTGTCAGAGGAGAATATCGTGAAAGCCATGCGGATGATCTGGGAAAGGATGAAGATCATCATCGAACCCTCTTCTGCGGTCCCTTTGGGAGCCATCCTGGAACATCCTTCACTTTTTGCCGGGAAAAAAACAGGGATCATTTTGTCGGGGGGAAACCTCGATCTCAACCATTTGCCCTTTGCAGATTTTTCACCGTCCGGACAAACTTTTTAATGACGTATGTTCTGTTTGTGAGGAAAAGTTGTTAACTTTAGCTTACAAACCTTTACATACCAGTCATGCTTGTCAAAACCTTCGGAAGTGCCGTTTTCGGGATTAATGCGGCCACCATTACCATCGAGGCAGATGTGACCAAAGGAATTAAATTCCTGCTGGTGGGTCTGGCCGACAATGCTGTGAAGGAGAGCCAGCAGCGGATCGAATCAGCCCTCCGGATCCACGGGTTTAAATGGCCCAAACAAAAAATTGTGGTCAACATGGCGCCTGCCGATCTGCGCAAGGAGGGATCGGCGTACGACCTGCCCCTGGCCATTGGCGTGCTCGCCGCCTCAGAACAAATCAGGTCACACAAACTCGACAAATACGTGATGATGGGGGAGCTGTCGCTCGACGGCACCCTCCAACCGGCTAAAGGGGCATTGCCTGTGGCCGTGAATGCCCGGAAAGAGGGGTTTGAAGGAATGATCCTGCCCCGTCAGAATGCCAGGGAAGCAGCGGTGGTCGATAATCTGAAAATTTACGGGGTGGAAAATATCCATGAAGTGATCGGGTTTTTCAATGATGAAAGTGAACCTGAGCAGACCATCGTGGATACGCGGGCTGAATTTTTCTCAAGGGTGAACCAGTGTGATGTCGACTTTTCAGAGGTCAAAGGCCAGGAAAACGTGAAAAGGGCCCTTGAAATCGCAGCTGCGGGAAGTCACAATATCATTCTCATCGGCCCGCCAGGTTCCGGTAAAACAATGCTTGCCAAGCGGATCCCTTCGATCCTCCCTCCCTTCACCCTCAAGGAGGCGCTGGAGACTACCAAAATACACTCGGTGGCAGGCCGCCTCGACAAGGATACCTCGCTGATGACCCAGCGACCCTTCCGGAGTCCGCATCATACCATTTCTGATATCGCACTGGTCGGGGGCGGAACTTTTCCCCAGCCGGGAGAGATCTCTCTGGCCCACAACGGGGTGCTTTTCCTCGATGAACTCCCCGAATTCAAACATTCGGTGCTCGAAGTGATGCGTCAACCTCTGGAAGACCGGAAAATCACCATTTCCCGGGCCCGCTTTTCCGTGGAGTACCCGGCGAGTTTTATGCTGGTGGCCTCCATGAATCCATGTCCCTGCGGCTATTACAACCACCCCTCCAAAGAGTGCCTTTGCGGCCCCGGAAGGGTGCAAAAATACCTCAACCGGATTTCGGGACCCCTCTTCGACAGAATCGATATCCAACTGGAAGTTGTTCCTGTCCCCTTCCGGAAACTGGACGACAAAGAAACAGCAGAGAAAAGCGAGGTCATCCGCGACAGGGTCATCAAAGCCCGCCAGATCCAGGCAGAAAGATTCAGCGATTCTGCAGGGGTGTATTGCAATGCCCAGATGAGCTCACGAATGATCAGGGAATATGTGGTGCTGGACACAGCAAGCCGCGAACTTCTTAAAAACGCCATGGATAAACTGGGACTTTCAGCAAGGGCTTACGACCGTATCCTGAAAGTATCACGCACCATTGCCGATCTGGAAGGTTCCGCAAAGGTGGAAAGCTACCACCTCTCTGAAGCCATCCACTACAGGAGCCTCGACAGGGATTCCTGGGGAATGTGAAACCTGAATCTTTGCGACAGGGGGAATTCCTGTTATTTAAAGAGTTTTTCGATTGTTTTCATGGGCAAAAACATTTTATTGCTGTCCGGAAGCTCATAAAAACCGTACTTTTGATAAAATTTTTTGGCATCCTCATCAAACGGGTGCACAATGACTGCTATCGATCCCATACTTTTTCCTGAAATTTCATGACTTCTTTTCAGTGCATCAACCAGTATCAATTCACCTGTCCCTGATCCTTGATAATGCAGATCTACGGCAAGCCTCCCCAATAAGATTGCAGGGATTTCAGAATAAGATTCGGGCAATTTATGCCTGATATTTTCCGGTATTTCATCCCGGGAAATGCTGAAGCCCGACAACGTATAAAAACCTTTGATCCTGTTATTTTCCCCAGGGATAACAAAACAAACCGTCAGTTTTTTCAGGATATCCTGTTTGACCTGTTTATGAAGATAGTCGTCTAATGCTGCCTTGCCACAGGAAAAAGTTTTTCTGTCGTCAGCAGGATTCAGCAGTCGGGACAGATAGTTCATTTTTGATTCAGAAGATGAAGGTATCGTTCAGACGCTTTGTACAGAGGTTCATTTGGTTCTTCAGCTGCCAGGACCGCTTCAAAAAAGAGTTCCCTGTCTTTTTCAGAGGCAAGAAAATCATTGTGTTCTTCCACGATTTGCTTTGCTTTTTCCTGGGCCGAAACGATCATGAAATCAGTCAATGACCGGAAACCCCCTAGCCGCGCAACAAATTCAAAGTATTCTTTTTGTTCGCGGGAGAGCCTGGTATCAAAGCGGGCTTTGCCTTTCGATTTTAATTTGGTTTCCATCAACTTATTGTTTCAACAAATGTACGGATAATTTCCGCAATTTCTGTGTCACTTTTAAATTGTCTTATTTTTTATAAAACGGGACAAATTTATTATTTTTGATTGCCTTGTATCGTAATGCACTACCAAAATACTAAAACCGATGGGCTAACTTCCTCTTTCAAAGGATGAACTCTGATTTTCTTACTTAACCTGAATACCATGAAACACTCATTTCTGTTCCTTTGTCTGGCAGCCCTGCTCGCGATTTCGACTGCTGCCCAGAACAGGCTTACCGTGGATGTCACCCAGGACGGGCCGAAAATAAGCAAGTATATTTATGGCCATTTTGCGGAGCACCTGGGCCGGTGTATTTATGATGGAATCTGGGTAGGTCCCGATTCCCCGATTCCCCACATCAACGGCTACCGGAAGGATGTCTTGGAAGCTTTGAAAGCCCTTGATATTCCGGTGCTGCGGTGGCCGGGTGGTTGTTTCGCTGACACCTATCACTGGAAAGATGGCATAGGCCCGGTGGGAAAGCGTCCCCGGATTAAAAATGTTTTTTGGGGCGGAACCGTGGAAGACAACAGTTTCGGAACCCACGAATTTCTGAATCTTTGTGAAATGCTGGGATGCGATGCCTACATTTCAGCCAACGTTGGCAGCGGCAGTGTGGAGGAAATGGTCGACTGGATCGAATACATGATCTCTGACGATGATGTGGAAATGGCCAACCTGCGCAGGCAGAACGGCCGTGAAAAACCCTGGAATGTGCGTTTCCTGGGCGTAGGCAATGAAAGCTGGGGCTGCGGAGGGAACATGACCCCGGAGTATTATTCCAACCTGCTCAGGCAATATTCGGGTTATGCCTGGGAATATGCCCGCGATAAAATGATCCGTGTCGGATGCGGTTCCAACGGCGAAGATTACAACTGGACCAAAGTGCTGATGCAGAATGCCGGAAGAAACATGGATGCCCTTTCTCTTCATTATTATACCATCGCCGGACCGGGTTGGAACAACAAAACAGCGGCGACAGGATTCGGGGAAGAGCTTTATTTCGCCGGCATCCGCAAGGGTATGCGCATGCAGGAGTTGATACGGCGGCATGGCAACATTATGGATGAGTCGGATCCGCGCCGACGGGTGGGACTTTATGTGGATGAATGGGGCATATGGACCGATGTGGAACCCGGAACCAATCCCGGATTCCTCTTTCAGCAGAATTCCCTGCGCGACGCGTTGATCGCTTCCACCACGCTCGATATTTTCAACCAGAATGCCGACAGGGTCAGAATGGCCAATATTGCCCAGACCGTCAACGTGCTGCAAGCCATGATCCTCACTGAAAAGGATAAAATGGTGCTGACCCCCACTTACCATGTTTTCAATATGTACAAGGTCCATGGGGATGCCACGCTCATTCGCGCGTCCCTGATATCGGAAAAGTACACCTTTGGGAATGAGTCGGTGCCGGCACTCAGCCAGACCGTCTCCCGCGACAACGCCGGAAAAATTCACATTTCACTCAGCAACGTAAACCCCCACAAAGAGATTAAACTGGTGGTGGAAATGAACGGCGGCAGCTTCAGGAACGTGAACAGGGCAACCCTGTTAACCGCTCCTGCTTTTAATTCCGTCAATACCTTTGATAAACCCGGCCAGGTGAAACCTCTGCCTTTTAAACAATATCAACTGCTTCCCTCCGGCCTCCTCGAAGTTACACTTCCCCCGAAATCGGTGATTGCCATGGAGATGGAATAAAAAGAGGCCCTGCAGATCGCAGAGCCTCTTTTATAAATGTTTAACGGATATTTTTGAGTTTCGTCCTGACTTCCTCCACCTTCGTCTTCTGGTTGGCAATTTCATCTTCCTTGGCCCTTTGCTCCCGCTCTATTTTGCTGATTCTCCGCTCAAATTTTGATTGGGCTTTCTGGGCTTTCCGGATATCCTTTTCTCCATCCTTGATCTGTTTCTCCAACTCTTCCTGGGGTGTGCGCTTCTCTTTTCCCGTGGTTTCCAGATGGATCACTTCCGGTGAATTCTCCAGCATCGTTTCCTGGCGCTTCACTTCCCCTTTCATTTCAGCTTCTTCCTTCTGAGCATCCCTCACTTTTTTATCAAAGGATTTATTTTTCCGTTGCATTTTGCTGAGGTCATTTTCAAGCGCTTTTTGCTTGCCCTCCTCATGCTTCAGCTCTTTTTCGACAGCCTGTTTGTACAACGCCACGGCATATTCCCTGACATATTTCCGCGCTGCTTCTGTTGTGGAGGGTGAGGAACCTGCTGATCCGATAAAGCCGCCCTCACTTTGCAGGAATATCCTCACATAGATATTCCCCGGAAATGAGGAAACCTGGGTGAAGACATTCACGGGCATGGTGGTAATGTCACTGATCACAATATCCCTGACAATCCATTCATCCTTCTCTTTTTCCATTTTGGGATTCTTCCTGAAAAGCCCTCGCGGTATGATGGTTTTCTTCCATAAATCAATGGCGTCGCTCTCTTTGGCCTGGGGAACGACTACTTCAAATGCCGTAACAACCCCCTGCGAAGAAGGCCTCTCTTCTACTTTCACTTCAATGGGTTCCTGGGCTGCAGAGACCAGTACACCCATCAGAAAAACCAAGGTAAATAACTTTTTCATAATTGCATAGTTTACAAATGACAAGATGATGTCCGGGATATTTTAATGTTATGTATACGATTCAATCCTCAAATATGTTGCCAACAATTATCCGGTTACCGGAGTTCAAATACTGAAATCGATTTTCCGGGCAACCTGATCCCTGTGAGATCATCATAGTTTTTCCCCGTAAGAATTTCGGTGGCACCGGTATACCCATTGAGCATTTCTGCCAGCCGGCCGGTATTCAGCAGGGTTTCCTCCCCGTTTTTGTTCAGCACAACCATCACTTTCTCTTTTTCGCTGTAACGGAAAAAGAGGTAAAGGCCGTCGAAAGGCAGGAAATGGCGCATTTCCCCGGTATGGATGACTGCTTTCTCTTTTCTCCAGTTGAGCATTTTTCTGACAAATTGCTGGATATCCTTTTCCTGTGCAGAAAGCCCTTCACCCGTGAATCCATTCACGGGATCGCCGGCCCATCCTCCGGGAAAGGGTTTCCGGAATTCGCTGTCATGGGTACCGGTATGGTTCATGGCAATTTCCGTTCCATAATAGATCTGGGGGATTCCCCGGGTGGTGAGGAAGTAGCCGATACCCATTTTGAGCAGGTTATAATCGCGGTTTACCTGGACAAAGAAGCGGGTCATGTCGTGGTTGTCGGGGAAGACCACCAGGTTCTCTGGTTCGGGGTATTGAAAGTCGTTGGCGAGGCATTCGTATATCTTGTACAGTTCGCCGGTACCGGGGTCGCGGAGGGCTGTGCTGACCGCATTCTGCAGGGGAAAGTCCATCAGGCTGCGCAGGTTGCCCCGGTAGCCGTCGAGGTTGGCCTTTCCTCTCTGCCAGTAAGCGAGGATGGCCTGGTTCATGTGCCATTCTTCCCCCACAATGTTGAAGTCGGGATATTCTTCCCTGATCCGGCAATTCCATTCGGCCATGATTTCCTTGTCGGGATAAGGATAGGTATCCATGCGAATTCCCGCCAGGTGGGCAAATTCGATCCACCAGATGCTGTTCTGGATCAGGTAGGTGGCCATAAAGGGATTTCTTTGGTTCAGGTCAGGCATGGTGGGTACGAACCAGCCGTCGACAAACTGGTTTTTGTCGTATGTGGAAGCATATGGATCCTGGTTGAGGGTCTTCACATGGTTGGTGATCTGGTAATCGGGATACTGGTTGATCCAGTCGGCCATGGGCATGTCCTTCATCCACCAGTGTTCCAGTCCGCAATGGTTGAAAATCATGTCCATGATCAGTTTGATGCCTTTTCCCCGGGCTTCTTCGGCAAATGCCCTGTATTCCTCGTTGGTTCCGTAGCGGGGATCGACCTTGTAAAAGTCGGTGGTGGCATAGCCGTGGTAGGAGGTGGCTGGCATGTCGTTTTCCAGCGTGGGATTCAGCCAGATGGCCGTGAATCCCATGCCGGCGATGTAGTCGAGATGGTCCTGCAGACCTTTGATGTCACCCCCCTGCCGGCCTCTAAGATCGGTCCGGTCTGGTTTTTCCTTCATACCTTCCACTGCGTCATTCCCTGGATCGCCGTTGGCAAACCGGTCGGGCATCACCAGGTACATGGCATCGCTGCTGTTGAATCCCTCCCGGAGTGCTGAGCCGGGTTCCCGCTCCTTCAGCTCATACACGCTGGCAGCGATGGTTTTCTGCGCTTTCTGGAAAAGGATGTCAAACTTTCCGGGGGTTGCCTTGCTCAAATCCAGGTCAATAAACAGATAGTTGGGATTTTCGACTGCGGTGACCGATTTCAGGACCACCCCGGGATGTTTGATGATCACGCGGCTTGACCCGATATCTGTTCCGTACACCATCAGCTGGAGGGAGGGATTGTGCATCCCGGCCCACCAGAAGGTGGGTTCCACCCTGGGTTGCATCAGTGTCTCCGCTTTTTTGGGTTTGCCTGCACCCGTTCCATGAAGGGTGATCAAACATATAATCAGCAGTGAAATTATCTTTTTCATTGTGACGATCAGTTTAATGTGTTTTTGGTGAAATATATATGGTTAAGCGCTTTCTTATTCCTTATGCCGGTTTTTTCCCGTCGACGTCGTTGACGAAAAGTACCATAATCGCTGCCACGAAGAGGGAAACACCTCCCAGCATGAGGGCATAAATGGCTTCTCCTCCGAAAAGGTCACGGGTGAAGAAACCGAGAATGCTGGCGGCCAGAATCTGGGGGATTACAATGAAGAAGTTGAAGATCCCCATGTAGGTTCCCATTTTATGGGAGGGCAGCGATCCGGTGAGAATGGCATAAGGCATGGAGAGGATGGAGGCCCAGGCCAGTCCCACCCCCACCATGGAGAGGAGCAGCATATTGGGATCCTTGATAAAATAGATGGAAAGGAGACCCACTCCTCCGGCAACCAGGGAGATCATGTGGGTGAATTTCCGGGAAGTTTTACGGGCGATCACGGGAAGCAGGAAAGCCATGATGGCAGCGAAACCATTGTAGAGGGCGAAGCATACTCCCACCCAGTCGGCTCCCTTGTTGAAGAGTTCTGAGGTCGGGTCGGTAGTGCCGTAAATGTGCTTGGTCACTGCTGCTGTGGTGTAGATCCACATGGCAAACAGGGCGAACCAGGTGAAAAACTGGACCACGGCCAGTTGTTTCATGGTAGCGGGCATCTTGTACATGTCGTGCATAACCACCGCCACGCCGTTGCGGGTTTTGCCGCTTTTTATGAGCAGGCCTGAAATAAGGGTCATGATGCCGAAAATGGCGATGCCCACCGAAAAGATGTAGAGTTCGGGGTGAAGCCTGAAAATGTAGATAGGCAGGGAGACGAGGATCCCCGCTGCAATCCAGAGGAGACTGCGTTTGATAAAAGCCCTGCCGGTTTGTACCGGATTGGCGATTTCGTCAACATGCTCTTCGATGGCCACCTGTCCTGCAGCTTCGGCATGCAGGCGCAGTTCCTCAGGGCTGTACTCCCGGGTGCGGATAATCGTCCACAAGACGGCCGTGAGAAAGGCTGCAGCCCCCAGGTAAAAGGAGTATTTCACCGATGGGGGGATCTGTCCTTCCGGGGCGGTGTTGGCGATGCCGAACCAGTTGGTAAGGATATAGGGAAGCGCAGAGGCCACTACCGCACCGGTGCCAATGAAGAAACTCTGCATGGCAAAACCTTTGGTGCGTTGTTCCGAAGAAAGCATGTCGCCCACAAAGGCACGGAAAGGCTCCATGGTGATGTTGATGGAGGCGTCCATGATCCAGAGCATGCCTGCAGCAATCCACAAGGTGGGGGAGTTGGGCATGAAGAGGAGGGCAAGTGAGGCGAGGATGGCACCTGTCAGGAAATATGGACGCCGCCGGCCCAGCCGGTTCCAGGTGTTGTCACTCATATGGCCGATGATGGGCTGAATAATTAACCCTGTAACCGGTGCTGCAATCCAGAGAATCGGAATTTCACCCACTTTTGCCCCCAGGGTCTCAAAAATTCTGGAAACATTGGCATTCTGAAGGGCAAAGCCAAACTGGATGCCCAGGAATCCAAAACTCATGTTCCAGATTTGCCAAAAACTAAGGATAGGTTTCTTTTTCATATTCAAGATAGATATTAAGCAGTTTGTGTCCCCAATGTATTGGAAGTAAAGCTATATCGGGTGGATAACCGAGGAATTCCTGACTACCAGGTCGGCTTTTAATATAGTAGTTTCAAAGGGTAACTCCTTTTCATCCAAACTTATTCTTTTTAGCAGCATGCGGGTGGCGAGGGTGCCCATCTCGAATCCGTGCTGGTCGACGGAGGTGAGCGTGGGTTGGGAAATTTCTGCAAACCGGCTGTCAGAGAATCCGGCCACGGAAATATCGGCAGGGATACGGTACCCGGCTTCCGCAAGTGCTTTGATGGCGCCAATCGCGGTGAGGTCGTTGGCACCGAAAAAGGCGTCAGGGACGCACCCCGATGCGCACAATCTGACCACTTCGGCATACCCTTTTTCAAAAGAATCGGCTTCGGCACACAGGGCAGGATCATAGGGAATGCCTGCTTCGGCCAGCGCTTTGAGATAACCTTCCTTCCTTTCTCTTCCAATGGCCAGGTTCTGGGGGGCTTCAAAATGGGCGATCCTTTTTCTGCCCTGGTCAATTAGATGCCTGGTAACCAGCCAGGCTGCCTCCCTGTCGTTGGTAACTACCTGGTCGGCAGGAACCGAAGGGGCTACTCTGTCAAAAAACACAAGGGGAATCCCGTTTTCCTGGATGTCGGCCAGGTGCTGGTAGTCAGAAGTCTCCTTCGACACAGAAACCAGAATTCCCTCAACCTGGTGGGCCATCAGGGTTCTGGCGTTGTCAACCTCCCGGCCGTACTTTTCGTTCGACTGACAAAAAATAACGGTGTAGCCTGCCTTAAAGGCTACATCTTCGATCCCGCTGATTACCTGGGAAAAGAAATAGTGTACAATTTCAGGAATGATCACCCCGATGGTATTGGACCGCCGCTGTTTCAGACTCTGGGCGACCATGTTGGGCTTGTATTTCATCTTTGCAGCCAGCTCGTTCACCAGCCTCCGGGTCTCACTGCTGATGTCGGGGTGTCCTTGAAGCGCCCTTGATACGGTGGAGGGAGCTACCCCCAGCATCCTCGCCAGATCTTTTATGGTTACCTGTCCCGTTCGCATACCTGCCCAGTTTGTTAAGTTTATAAAAATAGGAAATTCTTTTCCAACACACACGCAGTACGGCTTAAAAACATCCGTGAAATGCAGAAAAATAACCCTACTAGTACCCACCTGTTTTATAACATATGTGTTGCAATCGACACCGCAAACGATTGCAGTATGCTTTTCATTATGAATAAGTTCACTCCATCGAATTTAAACGTTAATTTTGCTTAATTTTCCAGTAAAATTGAGTGTAAGGGATAATCAAGTGCATCAAGCCCAAAGCTTTTAAAATTTATTTAATCTAATTTAGATACAATGATGATGATTCGAAAAAATCTGAAGTTATTTTTGTTTTTTGGAGCCCTGTTGATCACCATGGCAGGGTTTGCCTAGAAGGTAAAAATTACGGGGAAAGTTACCGATGCCGGTAACGAAGGGATCCCCGGTGCCAGTATTGTTGTTGTCGGAACTACCACGGGTACCATTACGGACATGAACGGCAATTACTCGCTGGATGTCGATCCGCAATCCACCCTTTCATTCAGCTTTGTAGGGTTTAAAACCCAGGCTGTGACTGTTACAAACCAGACGGTGATCAATATTCAGTTGGAAGAAGAGACGATCGGAGTGGACGAAGTAGTGGTGATTGGGTACGGCCAGGTCAAGAAAGGGGATGCCACCGGATCGGTAACCGCCATCAGCTCCAAGGATTTCAACAAAGGAGCGATCACTTCTCCCCAGGATCTTTTGGTAGGTAAAAGTGCCGGAGTTGTCATTACCACGGCAGGCGGAGAACCGGGTAGCGGGGCCTCCATCCGGATCAGGGGGGGGTCGTCACTCAGTGCGTCGAACGATCCGTTAATGATTATCGACGGGGTTCCCATCGACAACAACAACGTGTCAGGGGCTAATAATATTCTTTCATTTGTGAACCCAAGCGACATTGAAACCTTTACGGTGCTGAAGGATGCTTCTGCCACCGCCATTTACGGGTCAAGGGCCTCTAACGGAGTGATCCTGATCACCACCAAGAAGGGAAAAGCGGGAAGTCCGCTGTCCGTCAGCTACGACATCAACACTTCCATGGCCAGTGCCATCAAATTCCTGGATGTCTATTCCGGGGATGAAATCCGCCAGATTGCCAAAGAAAAGGTTTCCCTGTACGGTGCCGATACCTTTCACATGCTGGGAAGTGAAAATACAAACTGGCAAAAGGAGATCTTCCGTACATCCCTGTCGCACGACCAGAACTTCAGCGTGATGGGGGCGGTGAAAACTTTGCCTTACCGGGTATCTCTCGGATATACGGACCAGCAGGGGATCATGAAAAATACGGATATGCAGCGGATCACCGGATCCCTCTCGCTTGATCCCACCCTGTTGGATGGCTCTCTGAAAGTCAATGCCAACCTGAAGGGAATGGTCTCTTACCACAATGAAGGAGATAAAGGTGCATTGGGGTCAGCCATCAATATGGATCCCTCCCAGCCTGTGTATGCCGACAATCCGCAGTATGCCGGGTATTACCAGTGGGCCGCCCGGGGGGCGGGCCTCGGAACCCCCAACCCGGTGGAACAGTTAATGGAGATCGACAAGAAGTTGAATGTAAAACGGGTGATCGGGAATATCCAGTTCGATTACAGGCTGCCATTCCTGACCGACCTGCGTGCCAACCTGAATCTGGCCACAGATTATTCGGCCAGTGAAAAGCATGACAACCGTCCCGTCACCACCGCTCCCAACCTGACCAGCCCTTTCTGGGGCAAACTGCATGATGAATCCGGAAGAAACTACAACAACCTGCTCGATTTTTACCTCAATTACACAAAGGACTTAAACAATATTTCAAGCAAACTGGATCTGACCGCAGGCTATTCGTGGCAGCATTTCAAAAGGGAGGGCGATTGGTTTACCCGCGGCTTTTCGGATGCCACCCACCCCTACCAGGAAAATGAACCGGAATCGTG
>CAYYJE010000035.1:0-5598 GCA_964472165.1 uncultured Prolixibacteraceae bacterium
AATATCACCATGCCGATCCCCAGAAAGATCCGGTTGCGGGTCACAATTCCGTCCCAGATGATGGGATTGAAATTGTTGGGCAACTCCAGCGGATTGAGAAAGATGTTCCATTGCGACCGCTCCAGATTCTCAGATAAAATCAACAGAGCCACTCCGATCAGGATCATCACCACTGCCGTACCATTGCCGTTTTTGATGACCGTGGAGAACATAAATGCGGCGGCTCCCAGAAACCCGATGGGGAACATCAGTTGAACCGCCATCTCGAAGGGATTGACAGGGAAAAGCAGCACTGAGGAGATGTAACCATACCCGATGAGCACGATGAAGACCTGGATGAATATCATTATCAACCGCACCAGCCAGATTTTATACCGGTAGTTGGGTATCCCGAAAAGGATTTCCAGGATCCTGGAATCCTCATCATTCTGGATCCCGAACACCGAAGGGTAAAACATCAGCAACACACCGGGGAACAAAATCAGGTTGTAAATATTCCCCTCACCGATCGACTGGTTGTTGGTCACCTGCATGATGGCAAAGAAAAGATAAAAGGCAAATGAGGCAAGCAGGAACCAGAGGAACTTGCCTGCAAAGATGATTTTCAGGTTGTAGCGGATAGTCCGCCACAAGATGACCAGTGAATTTTTCTGAAACAGCTTCATGTCGTTCTTTTATTTCTTCTCATCAGGCGATATCGCGTAACAGGCACAAATAGGCATCTTCAAGGTGTGCTTTCACATTGACGGCGCCGGGTGAAGGTTTTTCCTTTGCCACAGCCCGCACCTTTATATTTTCTCCTTCGCGCAGGTGATTCGTGATCATCTGCTTGTGAGGGAATTGTTCAAATTCAGCAGTGGTCAGGGTGAACTGCCAGACAAATCCTTCCCCGAGGTTGACCATCTCCGTCGGAGTACCCGAATATTTAAGGCGGCCTTTGTCGATCACCGCCACCTGGTTGCATGAACTGGAGATATCTTCGATGATATGGGTCGAGAAGATCACGATCCGCTCGCGGCTCAGTTCTACCAGAAGGTTGCGGAAGCGGATTCTTTCACGTGGATCGAGTCCGGCGGTCGGTTCGTCCACCACCAGGATACGCGGCAGGTTGAGCAAAATATGGGCAATCCCGATGCGCTGTTTCATCCCCCCTGAATAGGAACCGATATTTTCATCTTTCCGGTCAAACATGTGGACTGCCTTCAGCACATATTCCAGCCGTTCGTTCCGCATCCGGGTATCGGTGATTCCCTTCAGTATTGCCTGGTAATCGAGGAATTCCCACGCTGTCATGTTCTCGTAGGTTCCGAACTCCTGGGGAAGATAGCCGATGAGTCCCTGCAATTCCTCCCGGTATTGCTGGGTATCAAGACCATTGATATAGATTTTGCCGTAGCTCTGTTCGAAGATCCCCGTGATGATGCGCATCATGGTTGATTTGCCGGCTCCGTTGGGTCCCAACAGGCCAAACATACCCGTGGAAATTTCCAGGGAAACCCCGTTCAGGGCTTTAAACGGTTTCTTTCTTTTTCCGATGACCGGAATCTCTTTCACAAGCCGGAAATAGCTTCTCCTGAGTTTCCCGAACCTCCCGGAAATCCTGTCCACATTGACATTCCTGTTGTGCACATATTCTGAAGAACTGTAAATCGCCAGAAGGATAAATGCGAGTAGTCCGGTAAAGATCACCATACCCGTATTGTCCCATTTCAGATAGAAAATAAGGAGAAAGATCACCGGAACACCCCACATCAGGAGGTAGTATCCCCATTTATTGAGCTTCAGCAGGGTTGTTTTGCTGCTTTTCGTGCCTGATCGTGTCAGTACGGCGCTCAGGGGTTGCCATAGAAGGAACAGGAAAAAATAGAGCCCCACGGAAAGGATGAGCATCCAGAAATTGTTACGCAGGTAAAAGAAGGTGAACCAGGCCATAAATCCGAAGAGCGGGATCTGCCAGATCAGGTCATAAAAATCACGTGGTTTGTCATATTCACGCAGGAGTCCGGCCCGTTCCCTTATTTTGAGCCCCGATTTCCACTCCCGGGTAAAGCGGTTGTCCCTTTCATAAATTTTCACCAGTTTTCGTACGGTGATCCGGATGGGATCGTTCTCACTGATCAGCTTGGTCTGGGCTGTCCGGAGACTGTTCTGCACAAACCAGGTCAATCCCGGAATCAGGATGATGACCAGGAGGAAAGTCAGCAATTGCCAGACAAAAGAATCGACGCGGGCATAAATGTACCATACGGAAGCCAGGAAGAGCAGGAGGTGAAGCACCTTGATTTTCCAGTTCAGGGTTTTCATCCATCCCAGCGCATTTTCAAGTCCTGCATAGAGGGTAGGCACAAAGACGAGCGTGAGCAGGGTACTCACGGTCAGTCCGCCGATGACGGTAATGGCGAACGGGGCCCCGATGGCGCCCACATATTCCGACTGGCCGAGAGCCAGGGGAAACATTGCCACGATGGTGGTAATGGCAGTGATCAGGATAGGCCGTACCCTTGAAAGGCCTGCTTCGATAAGCGCCCTTGACTTCCTGTGTCCGCGTTTTCTCAGGATATTGGTAAAATCGATCAGGATAATCCCATTATTGACCACTACCCCCAGCAGGATGATAAATCCGGTAAGCGTATTTGCATTGAACAGGCTGTTCCCGGTAATAATGAGCGCCAGGAAAGATCCGATGGCAGCCAGGGGGACGGAAAACATCAGTACAAAGGGAGTGGAGAGCGATTCAAAAACCGCGGCAAGGATCATCAGAATCAGGATAAAAGCTGCCGCAATCAGGAAATAAAACTCTCTGAACTGGTCTTCCTCATGGATTACCTCCACGGCTACCCCTGCAGGAAGGTTATAGGCTTCCACGATGTCGTCAATTTCCATCCGGTAAGCGGTCAACAGATCTTTTGACTGCTCGGCCTCAGAGGCAAACCGGTAGTTCACTACCACCTGTTTCTCCTGGTTGATCCGGGTGATGTTGGCCATTCCGCTGGAATAGACGATCTGGGCTATATCCTGCAGATCATAAACAGCCCCTGAATTGTTGCTGATTTTCAGGGAACGGAGATCCTCAATGGTTTTACTCTTGTCTTCTTCTTCATCGACCCCTTTTTCCTTCAGGATGATGTCATACTCGTCGATTCCCTGCTTAAAGGTGACTCCGGAACTGAACTCGCTGTTGAAAGACCCTAGTTCTCCGGCAATGTTAGAAAGGGTAATCCCGTATTCGGTCATCAGCCGCTGGTTAAAATGGAGATGCACCTCAGGCCGGTTGGAACCCACACTCACATTTACGCTGGAAACCGACTCCAGCTCATCGATGAAATAGCGAAGGTCTTCGGCCACGCCCCTCAACATATTGAAATCCTGTCCTTTGATCACAATCCGCTCCTGGTTGGTCCCAATACCCATGAATCTTCCGAAATCACCGGAAGTTCCGCCACCGCCGCCCATGCTTCCTCCGCGGAAACTTTGGCTTGAGGAGGGTTGTGTCAGGCTTATCTCCGCATTACGGACGTTTTTGACACGGTTTTCCACGTCGGTTCTGATTTCCGCGATCTCCCTTTTGGCAATCTTTTTGAAATCTTCTTTCAGTTTGATGGTAATAATGGCCTCTTCCTCCTGAATCTGGGAAGAATAATCCTGAATTTCCTTCACTTCAGGGATTCTGCTTTCCAGTTCCCTGACCACGATGTCGGTAGATTCCAGGGTAGATCCTGTGGGCATGGTCACGTAGACCGAAAAACTATCCTGGTCGACTTCCCTCAGGGAGTTCACGCTGACCGCGGTCACCACGAAAATGGAGATAAAAAAGACGATCAGGGCTCCGATCACCGTGGTTGCCGGTGTACGCATGGCGGTTTTCAGCAGGACGATATACACCTGGATAATCCGGCTGTTGGTAGTGACTTTCTCGTAAAAGACATTGTGCGAATGTTTTCCCCTGAGCAGCAGATGGGTGGCCATCGGGATCAGCAGCAAGGCCACAATGGCGGAGATTACCAGGGTGGATACAATGGAAACTCCGATATGGCTGCCAAGAATCCGGATCATGTGCTCCGACGAGAAGATAAATGGGAGAAATACGGTGACGGTGGTAAGGGTGGCAGCCACCACCGAGCGCCACACTTCAGTGGTCCCCTGGACCACTGCCTTTTCGGGGGTATACTTCTTCCCGGCCAGCCGGTAGATATTTTCGAGTACCACCACGCTGTTGTCGAGCAGCATTCCCACAGCCAGCGCCATTCCCACGAGGGTAAGGCTGTTGATGGAAATCCCGAAGGCATAGAAAAGGTTAAAGGCCGAAAAGACCGAGACCGGGATGGCCAAAGCGATAATGGCCACAATCTTCAGGTTTTTCAGGAAGATCCAGAGTACAAAAACAGCCAGAAGGCCCCCGATCAGGGCCAGGGAGATGATCTGGTCGATATTTTTCTCCATGGTGTCGGCCAGGTTGGACTGAATGACCAGTTCCACCTCACTTTGAACCAGCTTGCTGTTCAACCGGGCAATGACTTCCTGGGTCCGGTGTGAAAGGTCGATCAGGTTGGCCTGGGAATCACTGATCAGCAACATGGAGATGGCTTCCATGCCGTTGACGCGGCTCAGGGTCGTTTCTTCCTTTACCCCGAAATAGATATCGGCCACATCTTTCAGCAAAATGGGACCTTCGGCCAGCACAATATTCTCAATATCGGTTACATCCTTGTATTCGGAGGTAATGTGGACATAATACTGCCGGTTTGATTCATGAAGATAACCCGCAAAGGTACGGTTCACCGAATTGGAGCTGAGTGCGCTGCGTATCTGGGAAAGTGTGATTCCATACGCTTCACAGGCATTCATGTCGATGGTGACTTCAATGGAACGTTCCTTCCCGCCAAACACATTGGCAGAGGCAATCCCGTCGATATTCTGCAGCTCATTGACCACTTCCTGGTCTACGATGTGGCGGATCCGGTCGGTACCTCCGCTTCCCCTGATCTGGATCTCCATGAACTGGTTACTCAGCTGGCCGGCGTCCACCCGGGCCACCGTAACGGTAAATCCCTCGGGCAGAGTGGGCCTCACCTGGTCGATCTTCTCCTGTAACTTGAGATAGAGGTATTTGAAATTTACATTTTTCTTGAAACTGATCTGAATGGAAGCCTGCCGGTTGTTGAGCCAGGTTTCCATATTCTCCACCCCTTCCAATGTTCCGATAGCTCCCTCCACGGGGACTACCGCCTGGTTTTCCATGTATTTGGGATCCACCTCCTGCCGGGAGGAGATTTGCACAAACAGCGAGGGAAGGGTAGAGTCGGGCATCAGTTCCACCGGCAGCTGCTTATAGGAGATATACCCCAGCAGGGTTGTCCCGATAAACAGCATGCTGATAAAAACTTTTCTATTGATGATAAACCTCATCTGGTTATCCTTTTAACTTATTAATATTCAGACAGTCCGTTCTCTGCTTCCAAAGATCTTTTTTCCGGATGAAAGCGGTCAAGCAGCTCATACACACAAGGAATGACCACCAGGGTGAGGAGTGTGGAGGAAATGAGTCCCCCGATTACTGCCAAGGCCATGGGTGAACGGAGCTGTGCACTTTCCCCGAAA
>CAYYJE010000035.1:5608-28195 GCA_964472165.1 uncultured Prolixibacteraceae bacterium
TAAGCGGTACCAACGCAAGAATGGTGGTCAGGGTAGTCATCAGGATCGGCCGGAGCCTCTGTTGTCCGGCTGTAATGATGGCCGTCCGGCGATCCATGCCGCTTCGGATCAGCTGATTGATCCGGTCGATCAGTATGATTGAGCTGTTGACAGCAATCCCTGCCAGCATGATGATCCCGATAAGCGCCATGATGTTCATGGTCCGCCCGAAAAGGAAAAAGGCCAGGATACTCCCTACCACGGCAAAAGGAATGGTGAGCAACACCGTAAAGGGATGAACAAGCGATTCAAAGATGGAAGCCAGCACCATGTAAACCAGGATTACCGACAAGAGCAGGGCAAAACCCAGATTGCTCATCGATTCCTCTCTTTTTTCCTCATCTCCGGTTACCTTAATGGAGTAGTCAGGTTGCATGGCAATTTCGGCAGTTGCTTTTCTGATCTCTCCTGCCACATGTTCAAGGGCCACTCCCGGATCCATCTGTGCGGTGATTTTTCCGATCCGGTTCTGGTTTCTCCGGTGGATCTCCCTGGGAGATTCGCCGTAACGGATTTCCGCGATTTCGGTGAGTCTGAAAAGTTGGTTCCCGGAGCGCACCACCATGTTGTTGATTTCCGACAACCTGGTTTCAGGGAGTTTGAGGGTGATGTCACGCATTTCACCTCCCTGCTCCAGCTGGCCTGCTGTTTTTCCCTGCAACTGATCCTGAAGCTGCGAAACCACCGTATTGACATTCAGGTTGTACATTCCTGCCTTTATCCTGTCGATGACCACTTCCACTTCAGGCGCTCCGTTTTCGATCGACGACTGGACGTTGAAAAGTCCGGGAACTGAGTCCATTCGCTGCCTTACTTCCAAAGCTATCCGCTCAATCTCATCCATCTCTTCCCCTTTGATTTCCACCACCACGGGTGCCTCATCGGTTCCCAGGATCGAACTCAAAGCCGATTGTTCCTTTGAAAAGGTGACCTCCAGGTCAGGAATATCAGCCGTAAGCTGATCGATGGAGGCAATCACCTGATCGGCCGACAATTTTGATCCGCCTTTCAGGATTACCTTGATTTCAGCGGTATTCTCACCCTCAAAAACGGAGGTGGCATCTCCCGACAGGGCAGTGCTTGGTCCCGCATGGGAATAAATCTTATCCAGGTCTCCGGCAATATATTCCGTCAGGATATTTTCGATGTTGCCCACAGTGGCTTCTGTCCTTTCGAGCCTGGTCCCTTCCGACAACTTCAGTTTCAGGTCAAATTCCCTGGATTCTGTCTGGGGCATGAATTCCGAACCGATCAGCGGAACCAACAGAAAGGAGGCTGCGGTCAGCACCAATGCTACCCCTAAAACCAGCCATTTAACATTCAGTATCTTATCAAGAATTTTCCCGTAACCGGTCATTTGCATGGAGCGGTGGGAAACCGGAGCCGGCTTGTTCCGGTAGAACCGGTGGTAAAGCATGGGGATCAGAAAGATGGCGGCGAATAAGGAGGAGAAGAGAGAAAAGGCCACTGTCCATGCCTGGTCTTTGAAAAGTTCACCGGAAGCCCCGTGCAGGTATACGATGGGAAGGAAAACCACAATGGTGGTCAGGGTGGAAGCCACGATGGCCCCTCCTACCTGGGCCGTGCCGTTGACGGCGGCATCTTTCACGCTGGACCCTCCCTCATGATGCCTGAAAATATTCTCGATAACCACAATGGCATTGTCGACCAGCATACCGGCACCGAGAGCCAGCCCTCCCAACGTCATGATATTGAGCGTGAGGTGGTTAAAATACATCAGGTTAAAAGTGGCAATGATGGAGAAAGGAATGGCCAGGCTGACAATCAGGGTGGTACCCACCCGGCGCAGGAAGAAGAAAAGCACCACGACAGCCAGGATGATCCCGAACAGTGCGGAGTCTTTCACTTCAGAAATGGCATCCCTGATAAAAGTGCCCTGGTTACTTACCAAAGTCAGCTGATAACCGGGAAGCGCCTTTCTGATATTCTCCATGGCTTTGTCGATTTGTTCTACCGCCTTCACCGTATTGAATTTGGTCTCTTTGTAGATGGAGAGGCCAATGCACCGTTTTCCGTTTAAATGGACGATATTGACAGGTTCCTTGTTGGCCATGGTTATGGTAGCCACATCTTTCAGGTATACAGGAGCCATATTGGTATTTGCAGCAGCGGCTCCTGTCGATGGAGTGATCGACTTATACCCCACAATCAGGTTCCCGAAATCTTCAGGTCCCCGCAACAACCCTATTCCTTTCACGATGTACTGAAGTCCCATCTCCGAGATACGTCCTCCCGACACACTCCGGTTGAAATTCTGAATCCGGGTACTCACCTCATCAAGGGTGAGATTTTGGGATTCCAGCCTGTAAAGGTCGGTTTCAATGACGATCTCACTCTCTTCCTTACCCGACAATTCCACTTCGGCAACACCTTCCAGGCGGACCAGCTCATTGCGGACATAATTCTCCGCCACCTTCCTGATCTCGTTCATGTCGGTGATTTCATTGTGCGACAGGGCTACCAGCATAACCGGTGCAGTGTTGGGGTCGTGCTGGGTAATCTTCAGTTCATCGATTTCCTGGTTTTGGGAATAGGAATTCAATGCTTTCTGAAGATCCAGGAAAGCTTCATCCATATCTTTTTCCCAGGCATATTCCACGGTAATCTGGGAGGTTCCCACCCGGGTGATGGAGGTTACCTGAACCACATCCGACTGTCTGATGGCCAGCGCTTCGATATTTTCGACAAACTGCTTTTCCATCTCTTCCGGAGGTCTTTCCCCGGAGGTGATCTCCACAAAGATACGCGGCGATCTCAGGTCAGGAAAAAGGTCCATTCCCAGCTTGTCGAACGAAATATACCCCAGCAGCACGACGGCCAGTACGATCATCATGACCGTAACCGGATAATTGACTGAAAACAGGGATAATTTTCTCATTTGATCACTTTCACTTTTGAGTCGTTACGCAAAGTTTCAAACCCCTTGACTACGAGCCGGTCATTCTCTTTAAGCCCGGAAACCACTTCGGCAAAATCCTGGTTTTCGATACCCAACTGGATACGGCGTTCGCGTGCCGTGCTTTGATCCACCACAAAAACCATCTTGCCGCGGCCGCTTGAGAGGATAAGATTTTTGGGAATCACAATGGCGCTGTCGCGGCGGGCTACCACGATATCGGCTTTCACAAACATCCCGGGACGGAGTTTCAGTTCGGGATTTTCAATCAGCAGTTTTCCCTTGAAGGTACGGGTTTCGGTGCTGACGGCAGGTGAGAGTTCAGAAACCACCCCTTTCAGGGTGTCCTCCGCAATGGTATAGTTGGTAATGATTACCTGCTGGCCGTTTTGAATCTCCGAAATGGTTTTCTCGGGGAGGTTGATATCCAGAAACATCTTGTCATAATTCATGATCGTCACCATCGCCTGCCCTGAGGTGATCCGGGTGCCCTGCGTAAAATAGGGAAGGTCGACGATTACTCCGGCGAAGGGTGCCACAATGTTCATTTTGGAAAGCCTTACCTGGGCATTTTCAAAGTCATAGCGGGCATTTGTGGCCGACACCTCCGAATTGCGCAGTTCCCTCAGGGTGACTCCCCCCTTTTCATACAACGACTTCTGTTTTTCATACTCCTGGGCTGAGATCTCCAGGTTGAGCTTTTTGGAGTCCATGGCAATGTTGTTCACATACTCCTGGTCTTCAAAACGGATCAGCACCTGGCCTGCCCTTACCTTGTCGCCCAGTTTGAATGGACGTCCCGTGGAAGGATTGTTCAGCAAACGGTAATTTCCGGCCATCTCGGAATTGAGGGTGACCTCCTGCACCGCCTTGGCCGTCCCGGTAGTATTAATGTACTTTTCAATCGGCTGTTTCCGGACGTCTTCGACCGAAACAGGGATGGCCAGATCGGTAGTTTCAGACTGCTGGCGGTTGTTACAGGCAATAAATGCCAGCAATGCTGCAATAGCCAGAAATTTGTTCATCTTTTTCATGATTGGTATTCGATTTATTTTTTGAATTATTTCTTATTGTTTTGGTATAACTCCTGGGGAATCACTGCCTGGCCTCTTTCAAAATCGTAAAGCGACTGGATCTTGAGGTTCAACAATTCGATCTTGTAATTGATAAGTGCCTGGGCGTAGGAGATCTTCTGGTTGGAGAGCTGGGTCTGGTACAAATTCAGATCCATCCCCGTCAGGTCACCGTTTTCATACCGTTCCAGGTTGATTTCATAGGTCAGCTGGGCGTTACGCTCGTTCTGCCGGGCTATTTCAATCTGGTTTACCTGGTTCTGCAAATTACGGTACGATTCCCTGATGTCGATGATAATCTGTTTCTTTTGCTCATCGAAATTAAGTTCCTGGCTTTTCATGGCAGCCTCCTGGGCCCTGATTCGTGCTTTTCTTTCCCCCCAGTCAAAGATCGGAACATTAAAGGAGATTTGAGCCTGGGGATTTCTGGTGGTCTGGTCAAAAATATCAAGCAATTTTTCATTATCCCCGATAATCCCAAAGGCCACATTCATGGTACCGTTAAACTCATTCATCGCCTTGGTTCTGATCATGTCAAACTGGCTTGTTTCCAGATCAATTTCCCGCTGTCTCAGTTCCATCCTGCTCTTCAGCCCGTTGTCGATGGCCAGCTGCAGATCGACCTTTACCGGTTCAGCCTCCACATCGGTGATCACCAGGATGTCCTCAAAAAGATCCATTCCCAGGTACATTTTAAGTTGGTCCTTGGCATTTTCAAAACTCACCTGGCGGTTTTGTACGGCAGAGTTGGACTGGGAGAGGTTCAGCTCGGCCTGATAGAGTTCCTCGCGGGCGGCAAGACCGGCTTCCACCTTGTTTTTGATGATTTCAAAGCTTTTTTGGGTATTCACAAGTTCCTCCCTGGCAATGGCCAGGTTCATCTGGGCCATGTACACACTGTAAAAATACTGGGTGACCATCCGCTCCATGTTCAGGCTCTGCATGGCATAGCTGATATTGGCATTCTCATAGCTCAGTTCAAGTTCTTTGAGCTGAAGTTTCAGCCTGTTATACGTGAACAGCGGCTGGCTTAGATTGAGATACAAGTTATTGGTAAACCGCTCATTATAGTCGGTATCCATACCAGCCCTGAGGACTTTGCTGCTTTGCCATCCGAACCTGTTGTTCAGGGAGATGGTCCCGTCGGTAGCAAGGATGGGCTGCTCTATTCTGAATGTTCCGTTGGAGTTGAAAGTCTCGTTGGTATACCATTTTGAGTTAAAGGTGTCAAAACGGCGTGTGTTGCTGTAATCCACAGGATTTACGCTCAGGCTGAATTTTGATTTCAGGGCGGCACGCTGGGCTTCAAGATTGTTCTGGTACCTTTCCAGGTTGAGCAACGACTGCTGGATGCTGGGACTGTTTACCCCGGCAATTTCCAAAGCCTTGTCAAGGGTCAGCGACTGCTGGCCCACAAGGGGAAGAACGGGAAAAACCAGCATCACCAGCCCTCCCAGTTTCAAAACAAAATGATGGATAAATCTCATAAGGCGTAATTTATTCTAATCTAATTTTTAACCACTTTCACAGCATCGGCCACGATGGTTCTGCGTGCTGATTTATCGGTAAGCACAACCTGGGCTTTCCCCGGTGACATATAAAATGAACCCAGGCTGTTCCATCCCGTTTCCGCCCTCTCGAGCAGAAGTGTCTGTTCTGTCACTCCATCGTCGTGCGTAATAAAATAGTGATACTCACCCTGCTCCTCCTGTCCGCCTCCCGGCCCTCTGCCCATTCCGGGCCCACGACGGCCTCCCATGTTGAACACATACACAAATACGTCGTAATGCCCTGCCTCCTTCACGGGAATGGTCCAGGTGGCAGTCATGGCTCCTGTTCCCGATTTGATATAATGCGCCGACCGCACATAATGACCGTAAAAACCAGAGTTTGTTGTATTGGTCCAGTTAAGCGGAGGTCTCCAGTTGTTAAATCCCTTGTACTTCAGCGGGGTCTCCTCTTCTTTGATGATCAGTTTTCGAAGCAGCGACACGTTGTCGTTCACCGTAAAGGTAAATCCGGGATCTTCGTTGTCAACCAGAATTTCATTGGGCTGAAGCATCGCCACCTGTTGGTCAAGTATTGTTTCCCCCTCTTCGGGAACAACTTTCAGGTCTTCCTCCACCTTTCCGAAAAACTGCATCAGCGTTTGCGGAATGTTGGCCGAGGTCAGGGTATTGATGGTCAACCCCCTGGGCTCGCTGTCGAAAAGATAACTCACCTTTTTCGTTTCCCCGGCTTTCAGAAACAGAATTTTTGTGATATTGTCACCGGGACTCATTCCACCGCGCCCCCTGCCGGGACCACCGCCACCGGGACCACCCAGCCTGAAAACCAGCTTGATCACCCCATCTGCTTCCGAGGTATTGCTCGCGCTGAAAGTCACCATGGTCCTGATCTGGTCTTCCGCTTTTGTATTTACCGCCGTGACAGGTGAAATCAGATAACCGGGCAATTTCCGCTCTTTGAACCAATTGTCCATATAGGGCGTGAGCTTTGCCCCGAAATTACGGGCAAAACGCTCGTCCAGACTGTCGAAGGTAAGCACCCGGAACCTGCTTTCCATCATCATGTTCCGGAGAAAAGCACCAAAATCGGATCCCTCGGCATTCGCCTCAATCAGCGTAAACAACACTTCTCCTTTTAACTTGATCAGATTATCAACCAGCTTCTCACGCTCCTTGTCGGCCAGTAATTCTTCAAAAGAGTAATCCTGCAATGCGATGTTCGCAGTCTCATCTTCACTGAGACCGGTCATGTCGCGCATCCATCCACCCCCCATCATATTGGCCGACTGGCTTTTAAACCAGGCATCCATGACCAGGTTAATAACCGGCCAGTTGTCTGACCGGATATGGTTGCTGAAATAATAGAACTGTGGAAAGATAAAATAGGGATTGGAGGTTTCCGTGGCATTGGTGACCTGACCGGCCCGGAACCTGATGTTAGGCCGCCCTCCTTCGCGTGTGAAATTTCCCAGAATATTGTTGATGGCCGTAATCTGGTAGTCTTTGTCGGTCATGACATTCCCTGACCGCTCACTCCACTTTTTCTGACGTTTGATCTGGGTTTTTACATCCATATCCCGCAACAGAAATCCCTTTTCCTGGAGATAAACCTGTTCAGGCTGAAGAAACTCCTGCTGAAAAGTCCATATCCTTTCAAAAGATTTGAATTGTGCGGGGACTTCCACGATCGACAGCCGTTTAAAGGGATAAGTAAGGTTATAAGACCTGACAAAATCACGAAAGCGCTCCCCGATAATGGAAGGAATGGTGTCGTTGATTTCGGGAAGTGCCCGGGTGAAGAAATCATGACCGTCGAGGTGCCATATTCCGAATTCGATGCTGTCGGAAACCAGTTTCTTCTGCACATAATCCCCGATGGTCAGCGACAATTGGGGCAGCGGCTGTTCATTCCGGAAGAGGAACCGGCCTGGCGCCTTTTCCTCCATGATACCCTGAGAGATGGCCTGAAGGGAGGAATCGGTCTCTACCTCCAGATTGAACATGGTGAACCAGACCCTGTTCCAACCAAAATTCCGGGTACTGAAGGAAGCCCCTGTTTCAGGGTACCAACCCGCTTCACGGGTCAGCAGAAGGTATTCCGGCGTAATAAAGGCAAACCGTTTGTCGATGTTGATCACAAATTCTCCGTACTTCTGCCTTTGGGTTTCATTGTCGATGTCGAGATAGCAATAGGCTTCATCGATAGCTCCGGCATATGCCAGGTCGACGGTCAGGGTGTCGGCTCCTGTCATCGGTTTGTTCAACGGGAGAAGCGCAAGCTGCTTTTTCCGCACAACAGGGATCTCTAAGCCCTCCACTTTCGCCGAGCTGATCTCCAGCCCGGGATTCAGGTTGAAAACCAGTGAATCGATGGGCTGCCTGCTGTTGTTCACCAACTGCATCTGCGACACCACCTCAATGGTTTTCCCCTTGTGCTTCAGCCGGAGGTCATGTTTTGACACATCGGCCACCGGCAGGGCGGCATAACGATTATTCAGACTGACAGCCTCCGTGCGGTGATGGTCGTTTTGTACAAACCGATTGACATGGCGGAAGGCCAGAAAACCGCCGGCTCCGATAAAAAGCACACTCATCACCACCGAAATAAAGGTCATGGATTCCGATTGCGGCAACCTTTTCAAAAGGAAAATGGTCAGGAAAATAAACCCGATACCCAGGCAGAAATAGATCCCCCGATGACCCAGGATGACTTCCAGGTTTCCAAAGCCGGTGATTTCTGAGCGGAGCATGGGAATATTGAATGCCATGTAATCAAAAACATAATAATAAGCATCCTGAATCAGGAAAAGGGTCAGGCCGATGTATCCCAGTATAATCACAAAGGTTACGGCCTGGTTGCGGATCACACTCATGAGGAGAAAGGAGAGTCCCATGATGAAAACCAGGGTCGGGATGCTGATCAACAACAGGTACATCAAATACGATATCCAGGGCACATGGGTTCCCGGGGCAATCATATTATATACAAGGGCCATCACCAGCACTCCAATATTCAGAATCATGAAAACCTGCATATTCCCGAGTGTCTTTCCGATCACATATTCCCCGTTGGTCATTGACCGCATGTAGATCACCTCGGTGGTATCCAGTTTCTTATCCCTTTTCAGAAAGTCGGAAGCCAGGAATACCGCGATGATGGCCTGCGCCACATTCAGAATCAACAGGTTAAAATAGGGAATGGAGGAAGGGATCGCCCTGAAAATCCACTGAGGATCACCGGCATCCGACACCATTCCGAGGTTCATCAGAAAAAGAACCACCAGGGCCAGAATGCTGAAGATGCGGAAAAACCAGCTGCGGAACAGTGTTTTTCTTTCGTATTTGGCAATGGAATTGATATTATGGAACGCGTTCATACTTTTTTAGATTAGGTCAGGCGGTGGTCCATTGATTTAGTTTGTTCTCCATAAAATAGACGTAGGCATGTTCCAGATTGGGCTCGATCTGCTTCCCGTAAAAGCCGTCGATCTGGTCGGCAACGACCTGGATTTCCCAGCCGTAGTCAGAGGGAATGGTGGTAATTACCGGGAATTTCTCATTGATTTCGAGATACTCCTTCTCTGTCGCCTGAATTTGCCAGACTTTTCCTTCCGCTTCCCTGACCAGTTCTTCAGGAGAACCGGTAAAAGCAAGCTTTCCTTTGTTGAGCAGGGCCATATTCTCACAGGTACTGGAAATATCCCCGACAATGTGGGTGGAAAGGATGATAATCACATCCCGGGTACTGATCTGGGACAGCAGGTTCCGGAACCTGATCCTTTCCTCGGGATCGAGTCCGGTGGTAGGTTCATCGACAATGATGATTTTCGGATCGTTGATCAATGCCTGGGCAATTCCCAGACGCCGTTTCATCCCTCCCGACAAACGGTTGGCATTGCGGTCGCGGGCTTCGAAAAGACCCACTTCCTCCAGCATCCTGTCCACAGCATCGTGGCGTACCGTTTTGTTCTTCATGCCGGCAAGCCTGGCCGTATAATCGAGAAACTCCCAGGTTTTGAGCTTGGCAAAAAACCGGAAGTCCTGCGGAAGATATCCCAGCATCGACCTGATCTCGCGCCTGTTCTTCATCAGATCGAGATGATCGTTGATGGTGACCTTGCCGTTGGAGGGTTTCATCAGGGTTACCAGGATCCGCATCAAGGTGGACTTCCCTGCCCCGTTCGGACCCAATAGCCCGAACATACCGTTGGGAATCTCCAGATTAATATCCTTCAGGGCCCAATTTCCGCCCTTGTAAATTTTGTTGAGATTGTCAATTGATATTTTCACACTATAAGTTGGTTTAAACCGGATGCAGGAATTCGACTCCAAATTAGCCGGAAAGTTTAATGATTCGTAAATATTTGTAAGCTTTTAACAACCGGCATTACATCCTCAACATAACAACGGGTTCACTTTTCAGAACGTATACAGTTACAAAAAAACTTCTTCACTCCTTTTTCTGATCCCTTTACCCTATTTTTGCGCCTTACTGATTGAAGACAAAATGGAAATTCAAATTCTGCAACTTCTCGAAGGGGCCAGGGAGGCAAGGGGACTGACGGTAATCATTGATGTATTCAGGGCCTTTTCTACGGCATGTTACGCGGTGGGAACAGGGTTGGGACCCATTTATCCGGTGGGGACCCTGGAGGAGGCATTCAGGTTGAAAGAAATACTGGGAGATGCCCTTTTGGTGGGAGAACGGAACGAGCAGCGCCCTGAGGGGTTTGACCTCGGAAATTCTCCTGCCCTGCTGCTGAAGTCGGGATACCGTGACAAGGCCATGATCCACTCTACCAGTTCGGGTACGCAGGGAATAGTAAATGCCTTTCATGCCACAGAGATCATCACGGGCAGTTTTGTCAATGCGGGGGCGATTTCCCGCTACATCATGGAACAGAATCCTTCACACGTATCCCTGGTTTGCATGGGGTATGCCTGTCAGTATCCCACCGATGAAGACACCCTCTGCGCAGAATATATCCGGAATGAGCTGACCGGTCAGTCCAGTGACTGGGAAGCCATGAAAGCACAGATCAGGAATGGTTCCGGTGCCCGGTTTTTCGAAAAATCCAGCCAGCAATGGGCGCCGGAAGAAGACTTTGACCTTTGCCTGGACCCGGACAGGTTTGATTTTGTGTTAAAGGTTTCAAAAAAAGAGGATGTTTTATTCCTGGAACGAATCAATATTTGAAATGCAATTAGTTGAGAAGCACGGCTTTGCGTCTCAACTAACGATTGTATAATCATAAAAAAAATGAAAAAATACAATTTTGACGAAATCGTCGACCGTCGCGGTACCGACAGCTTCAAATACGACGCCCTGAAAATGATCTTTGGTAGCGATGACCTGCTCCCGCTTTGGGTGGCCGACACCGATTTCCGCACCCCGGATTTCATCATGGAAGCCATCCGCAGCCGGATGGAACATGAAATTCTGGGATATACCTTCAGGGGAGAGGGCTTTTCAAAAAGTATCATTAACTGGATCAGTACACACTACGGGAGCCTCATACCCGAAGGGTGGATCTCCTTCACTCCCGGTGTGGTCTCTGCAGTAACGGTGGCGGTGATGGCCTTCACACAGCCGGGCGACAAGGTGATTGTGCAGCCTCCGGTTTACTTTCCCTTCTACGAAAGCATCACGGGTTCCGGAAGGGAAGTCACCCTCAATCCTCTGAAGCTGAATGAGGGAAGATACCATTTCGACCTGGAGGACCTGGAAGCCAAAATCGATGCGCACACTACGATGCTGATCCTGTGCAGTCCCCACAACCCCGGGGGGATGGTCTGGAAAAGGGAGGAGCTTGAAGCGCTTGCTGAAATCTGTCACCGGCACCAGATTATGGTCGTGTCGGATGAAATCCACAGCGACCTGATATTCAGCGGACATCGCCACACGCCCTGGTGGATGGTTTCAGAGGAAGCTGCCCGCCATGCCATCGTCTGCATGGCCCCCAGCAAAACTTTCAACATCGCCGGATTATCCACCTCCTTCACCGTCATCCCCGATCCGGAGATCAGGAAAAAATTCGATGCCCTGGTGCAGACCCTTCACATCGGCACGGGCAATATTCCCGGCACTGTCGCCCTGGAAGCCGCCTACACCGATGGACATGAATGGCTCAGCCAGATGATGGCCTATGTGGAGGAGAACTACAGCTTCCTGGAACAATTCATGGCTGCCCGTCTTCCCCGGGTGAAGGTAATGAAACCTGAGGCCACCTTTCTGGTATGGCTCGACTTCCGTGATTATGGCATGGATGACCGTCAGCTGTCAGAATTTCTGGTCAGGGAAGCCAAAATAGCCCTGAACAATGGCGCCCGCTTCGGTTTTGGCGGAGACGGCTGGCAACGGATCAACATCGGATGTCCCCGCTCCGTCCTGAAAGAGGGACTGGAAAGAATGGGGCAGGCCTTTTTTCAGGCGTCGTAATTCTTTTTTATCCATGTAACTGCCGCAGAAATATCGATGTCGTTCATGCAGCGAAAATGCTTTTTCGGGCATTTGGAATACCCCAGTTTGGAACAGGGACGGCATTTCAACCCATTCACCTCCATGATTTTGGATGAAGGATGGGGCTTGTAGGGGTACATGCCGAATTTGGGAACGGTGTTTCCCCAGAAGGAGAGGATTTTTTTTCCGAAAGCGGCAGCGATGTGCATCATTCCCGTATCGTTGGTCAGCACCAGGCGGGCGTCCCGCACCAGGGTTGCCGACTCACTGATGGTGGTTTTCCCCGCGAGGTTGAGCACATGGTCACCTACCAGACGGCCGATCTCGCGGCTCATCGGGGTTTCGCAATTCCCTCCCACCAGAATCACGGGGTAATGAATCCGGCGGCAGATTTCAGCCACCTTCTCCGCAGGGAGCTGCTTGGTCACATAGGTTCCACTGATGATCACCGCCACATATCCGTTCCGGAAAAACGGAGGCAGTTTTGAAAAATCGAATTCCTCCCCTTCCGGTATGAAATAGTCGAGCCCCTTCCCGTCAGGCACCACCTTAAAAGGGGCAAGCACCCGGAAGTAACGGTCCACAATATGTCCGGCAGGGAGCAGATTCCATTTCAGGTTCACCAGCAACCACTTTTGCAGATTAAGCTTCCGGAATGAATAGGCCGGGGCATGGATTGCCCGCTTCAGGAGCAGACTCCGCAGATTGCGGTGAAGGTCAATGACCACGTCGAATTGCTCGGCCTTTAATGCATTGGCCATTAACCTGAAATGATCGGTCAGATAGTGAACTTTGTCGATATAGGGATTGGCGGCAAGCAATTCCCTGTATTTGTATTTGGTGACAAAATGGATCTCCGTATCCGGAAACTGCTGTTTAAGGCAGCGCATCAGGGGCGAGGTCAGCACAATATCCCCAATGCTACTGAAACGGATAAAGAGGAGTTTTTTTCTTTTCATGCAGGACGAACTTACAGAAACCTTGCTGTGACAGTTATTGGACCCCATTATTGCCCGTCGATCAGCACCACAATCCGGTTTTCCTTATTTTCCATCACACCACCGCTGACCTGGAAGGATTTTTCATTTCCTCCCTCTTCCACAATGCGTATAACCCCTTTTGTGAGTGTGGAAATGATCGGGGCATGGTTCTTCAACACTTCAAAAGCGCTCATTTTTCCGGGAAGACTGACCAATTTCACTTCTCCCTTGTAGATTTGTTTGCCGGGTGAGATGATTTCGAGGTACATATCAATGTAACTTAATGCGAATAAAATTTTACTGTTCCGACAGCAATTTTTCACCTTTGGCAATGGCTTGTTCAATGGTTCCCACCATATTAAAAGCCGCCTCCGGATACTTGTCCACTTCTCCGTCGAGAATCATGTTGAATCCCCTGATGATGTCGGCAATCCCAACCAGTTCGCCGCTGATCCCGGTGAATTGCTGGGCCACAAAGAAGGGTTGGGAGAGGAAACGCTGCACCCTCCGGGCGCGGTGGACTGCCAGCTTGTCCTCTTCGGAGAGTTCTTCCATCCCCAGAATGGCGATGATATCCTGTAACTCCTTGTATCGTTGGAGAATCTGGATTACGCGTTGTGCACACCGGTAGTGCTCTTCCCCGACTATTTCGGCACTCAGGATCCTGGAGGTCGAGTCGAGGGGGTCGATGGCCGGATAAATTCCCAGTTCGGTAATCTTCCGGCTCAAGACGGTTGTGGCATCCAGGTGTGCAAAGGTCGTTGCCGGGGCAGGATCGGTAAGGTCGTCGGCAGGGACATACACGGCCTGCACCGAAGTGATGGATCCGCTTTTGGTAGAGGTGATCCGTTCCTGCATGATCCCCATTTCAGTGGCAAGCGTGGGCTGGTACCCCACCGCGGAAGGCATCCGGCCCAGCAGGGCAGATACTTCGGATCCGGCCTGGGTAAAACGGAATACATTGTCAATAAAGAAAAGAATATCCTTCCCCGAAGCTCCGCCGTCATCCCGGAGACTTTCTGCTATCGTCAGTCCCGACAGGGCTACCCTTGCCCTGGCTCCGGGAGGTTCGTTCATCTGCCCGAAAACCAGCGCCAGCCTCGATTTCTTCACCTCTTCCGGATCCACCTTCGACAAGTCCCAGCCACCTGCCTCCATCGATTTTTTAAACTCTTCCCCGTAATTGACAATACCTGCCTCTATCATTTCCCGGAGCAGGTCGTTTCCTTCACGGGTGCGCTCCCCTACTCCTGCAAATACCGACAATCCGTTATGGGCAAGGGCAATGTTGTTGATCAGTTCCTGTATAAGGACGGTTTTGCCCACTCCGGCACCACCGAATAACCCGATTTTGCCACCCTTGGCATAAGGTTCGATCAGGTCAATCACCTTGATCCCGGTAAACAACACCTGGGTTTCAGTAGTCAGGTTTTCATATTTGGGGGGATCGTTGTGGATCTCCAGTCCGTCTTTGGGTAATTTTCCCAACCCATCGACCGGATCACCGGTCACATTGAGCAGCCGGCCGAGGGCTGCCACTCCCCTGGGCATCCTGATCGGACTGCCCGTAGCCACCACATCCATTCCCCGGCGGATGCCGTCGGTTGAATCCATGGCAATGCAACGTACCGTTTTCTCCCCGATATGTTGCTGGCATTCGATCACAAGCACACCTTCAACCTTCGGAATCTCCAGTGCATCATGAATCTGGGGAAGCATGCTTCCTTCCCCTTCAAAACTTACGTCGATTACCGGCCCGATAACCTGAATAACCTTGCCCCTGTTCCGATCCATAGAGAAAAATTTTACCCTCAACCACAAGATTAAGTGCTAACAAATTTAATGATTTATCAATACCGGCAAATTCACTAATTCTGCCTTTTAATCAGCATTTCACACTGACGGATCAAAGGCTGCTTCCGGGAAGGGTCTACCCCCAGCATTTCAATCAGGCCGGTTGCTTTCATATGATACGTATTGATCTGATGCTGGGCCAGTTCCCCGATTTTTAACCTTTCGAAAACCGACTTGACGGCATTCACCTTATCGCCGGCAGGTGCGTTTTTATCTTCAAGCCACCTCAGCAACTCCTGCCGGTCTTCCTCACCGGCACGCCGTAAGGCCGCAGTAAGCAAAAAGGTTTTCTTTCCGGAAATGATGTCCCCACCGATTTTCTTTCCGAAGGCCGACTCATCTCCGTAGGTGTCGAGATAATCATCCTGAAGCTGAAAGGCAAACCCCAGGTTAATCCCGGCCTCATACATCTGATTGGCTCCGGCTTCATCGGCACCGCCCAGCAAACTTCCGGTTTTCAGGGCGCAAGCCAGTAAAACAGCCGTCTTCAGCCGTATCATTTCCAGGTATTCCTCCACCGTCACATCCGTCCGGGTTTCGAAATCCATGTCAAACTGTTGTCCCTCACAAATTTCAACAGCTGTTTGTGTAAAAAGCCCGGCGATATCCCCGAACCTGTCATTCCGGGACTCCATCAACAACTGGTAAGCGATGAAGGCCATCACATCGCCGGAGAGAATGGCATGGTTTTCACTGAACCGGCGATGAACGGCAGGCTGGTTGCGTCTGATCTCCGCCTTGTCCATGATGTCGTCGTGGAGAAGGGTGAAATTATGGAATACCTCCACGGCCAGTGCAGCAGGCAAGGCTTCTCCGGGATGATCGCCAAACAGCTGATATCCCAGCAATACCAGCAGGGGCCGGAGCCTTTTGCCTCCTGCCCCCATGGCATAACAAACAGGAGCGTACAAGGATTCAGGTTTTTTATGTTTCCATTGCTGAATCCGGTCCTGCAAGGCCGTTTCAACCATCATCTGAAGCTTTCCTGAGTCTGACATATCGAACTGTTTTATGGGTTAAACCGGAATATGATTCTCCTCTTCAAGCTTTTGAACTTCACCCTCCTCATCGGCCACATCGATTAGCGGCACTTCAAAACTCTCCTTTTGGGTAAGCTCTTCCATTCCTGAAAGGAGGGAAGGCAGCAACACCAGATTGGAGGTTACCGCTACCAGAAGGGTCAGCGATACAAGAATCCCCATGGCTTTGGTGCCACCAAAACTGGACAGGGCGAAAATTCCAAAGCCAAAGAAGAGCACTGCGGCGGTATAGATCATGCTGACCCCTGTTTCGCGGAGGGCATACACCACTGCCCGGCGGATGTCCCACCCTGTAAGCTTCAGTTCCAGCCTGTACTTGGTAAGAAAGTGGATGGTGCTGTCGACCGAAATCCCAAAAGCCACGCTAAAGACCAGAATGGTCGATGCCTTGATGGGAATGCCAAAGTAACCCATTACGGCCGCAGTCACCACCAGCGGAATCAGGTTGGGTATAAGTGAGATTACCACCATACGTGAAGAGGAGAAAAGAAGAGCCATGAAAAGGGAGATCAGGAATATTGCCAGCCCCAGACTGGTAAAAAGATTATGCAGGAGATAATTGGTCCCTTTAAAAGATGTCACACTCGACCCGGTGGGCACCACCCTGAAATTTTCAGCAGGGAAAAGGGAGTCGATATCTGCAGTCAGTCTCCCGTAAAGTTCTTCCATTCTTGTGGTCCCCACGTCTTTGGCACGAAAACTCATCCGGGTGAACTGTCTGGAGGAGTCGAGGAATGAATGGAGTAGCCCGGCATCTCCTCCCATGGCATAGGAGAGGATAAAATTCTTCTCATAGTTGTTGGGAAGAGTGTAGTAATCCGCGTTGCCTCCATAAAAAGCCTGCCGGGCAAACTTAACCAGGTTGAGCAGCGACAGGGGCGAACTCAGCTCTTGATAGCCGGCGAGTTTTTCCTCCAACTGCTCCATCTTGTGAAGGGTGGAAAGTTGCATTACCCCATTGGGCTTCCGGGTATCGATCATGACTTCCAGGGGCATCAGCCCGTGAAAGTGGGTCTCGAAAAATTTGAGATCCGTGTAAATGGGATCATTCCGGGGAATATCATCGACGATATATCCGGAGCTTTTCATCAGGGAGATACCTATGAATCCGGCCAGGACCAGGATGATGGTGCCGGCATACACGGCTTTCCGTTGATGTTTGGTGACCAGGATCAGCCGGTCGATAATCCGGGTCATGAAGCGGCTTTCCAGATATTTGAGATGCCTGGTCGAAGGAGGCTCCACGAAGGTATAAATGACGGGAATCAGGATCAGGGTCAGCACAAAAAGGCTGATGATATTCAGCGAGGCAATAATTCCAAACTGCCTGAGCACTTCACTTTTGGTCACCGCCAGGGTGGCAAAACCCGAAGCCGTGGTCAGGTTGGTCATCAGCGTGGCAGTCCCTATCCGGATGATGACCCGCTGCAGTGCCTTGATTTTATTTCCGTACCTTGAAAATTCAAAATTGTATTTGTTCAGCATATAAATGCTGTTTTCCATGCCGATGATGATCAGAAGCGGCGGAATCATACCGGTAAGGATGGTGATTTTGTACCCGAAAAGGGCCATCATTCCCATCGACCACACCACCTGCACCAGGACAATGACGAGAGGGATCACTACGGCCTTGAAAGAGTGGAAAAAGAGAAAGAGGAAAAAAACACACACCAGGAGTGCCAGCATGCTGAAAAGGTAAATCTCCTTTTTGATCTTCATGGAGGTGACCACCCTGATATAAGGCAGTCCCGAATAGTGGAGGTCGAGATTGCTTTCCTTTTCAAAATGGCTGCCATAACGCTGGATGGACCGGACCAGTGCTTCCCGGTGGCTGTTGAGCATCTTGTCCTTGTTCACAGTTACGGCGATGAGGTATGTGTCGGCCGGGTCGTTGTAAACCAAATTGTTGTAAAAAGGGAGCTCCCTGAATCGGGCAGCCAGGGAGTCAAGCTTTCGGGGACTCATATCCTCATCAGGAAATATCCTGTGTGCCACAAATTTGCGGTTCAGGGTATCTCTTACCAGATCGTAGGCATTGGAGACTGAAACCACATTTTCAACCCCATCGATGGCACCCAGATGGGAAACCAGATCCTGCCATCTCCGGAAATGAAGCGGATCAAAGAAGTCGGGATCTTCCACCCCCAGGATGATCAGATTGCCTTCTTCCCCAAAAATTCTCAAAAACTCCTGGTTATCGCGGTATGCCTGATCCTTTTGAGGAAGGAGGGAGGCATATTCGTACGACATTTCCACATGACGGGCATGGTAACCAAAGAAAAGGGTAATTGCCAGCAGTATCCCCAACAGGAGAAATTTGCTGCGCAAAATAATACGGGATACCTTAATCCACATAAACCTGATTCAAGAAAACAAGAGGCGAAAATACCATAAATCTGTTATTCACGAAATTAAATTTGAAAACATTACCTTTACATGCATAACAGAAAAACTCGGACTCATGCTGAAAAAGAGCCCCTCCCGGTTGATTATTGTGGCCAACCGTTTACCGGTGAAAGCCGAAATGAAGGATGGTTCCTTTATTCTGGAAAAAAGTGCGGGAGGTCTGGCCACAGGGCTTGACTCCCTCAGGGTCTCTTATGAGAAGCACTGGATCGGCTGGCCGGGAATACACCTTCACGATCGCATGAAGCAGTCAGGGCTCGATGAAGCACTGGCAGAAATGAACTTCCATTCCGTATATCTTACTGAAGAAGAGATCCTCAATTACTATGAAGGCTACAGCAATTCAACCTTATGGCCTCTTTTCCATTATTTTTATGAGCACACCCGGCATGATAGTGCCTATTGGGAAGCTTACAAAAGGGTGAATCTCCTATTCAGGGACAAGGTCCTGGAGGTGGCAGGGAAAGATGATATCATATGGGTACAGGATTATCACCTGATGCTGCTCCCGGCTATGATCAGGGAACACCTGCCAGCGGCGAGGATCGGCTTCTTTTTACACATTCCCTTCCCCTCCTATGAACTTTTCAGAACCCTTGAAAACCGGGAAGAACTGATGGAGGGTTTACTCGGGTCAGACCTTGTCGGGTTTCACACTTTCACCTACATGCGCCATTTCATCAGCGCACTCTACCGCATTACCGGCCTGGAATCGAACGACAACACTTTTCACACAGGAACCCATACCCTGTCGGTAGACACCTTCCCGATGGGTATCAACTTCGACAGTTTTTACAAGGCACACAACTTACCCCAGGTCCGGGCTGCCCGGGAACGGTTCCGGGAACAATACCAGAACAGCAGGATTGTCCTCTCAGTGGACCGGCTCGATTACAGCAAAGGGCTTTTACAGCGCCTTGAAGGCTTCAGATTGCTTCTTCAAAAATACCCCCAGTGGACAGGGAAGGTCTCCATGGTCATGATCCTGGTCCCCTCACGCGACAGTGTCGACAGCTATCACGACCTGAAAACCCGCATCGACGAAACCATTGGCAACATCAACGGCACCTATTCGCGGCCGGGCTGGATTCCCATCCAGTATTTTTACCGCAATTTCGCCTTCGAAGAGCTGGTCGCCTTTTACCACGAAAGCGACATTGCCCTGGTGACCCCCCTGCGTGATGGAATGAACCTTGTCGCCAAGGAGTTTGTAGCCGCCAATGCCGGCAGACCGGGAGTTCTCATTCTCAGTGAAATGGCCGGTGCAGCCATTGAACTTACCGAGGCCCTTCATGTCAATCCCAACAATATTACCCAAATGGCCGACACCCTGCACCAGGCACTAAAGATGCCTGCCAGGGAGCAAAAACAAAGGATGAGGAAAATGCAGAAAATCCTCAAATACCAGGATGTGGCCAAATGGGCAGGTGACTTCATCGATGAGCTGGAAGAAATCCACCTCCGAATGGGGAGCATGATGAAAAAAGAGATCGACAAGCCCAGGAAGAAAAACATCGTGGAACAATTTCTTCAAGCTGAAAAGCGCCTTATCATCCTCGATTATGATGGCACCCTGGTTCCCTTTCACGCAGATCCGGCAGCTGCACTTCCCCCGCCATCCCTGCTCAACCTGGTCGACAAACTCCTTAATTATGAGGATTTGGAGATGGCCATTGTCAGTGGCCGGAATAAAGCCTTCCTCGACAATATCTTTACAGACCCGCGACTCATCATCCTGGCAGAACATGGGGCATATCGCCGTATTGCGGGAGAATGGAGATCCCTCTACCGGAAAGACCTATCCTGGCAATCAGAAATCGTCAGGATCATGCAGGAATTCACAGGCAACACCCCGGGCTCCTTCATCGAAAAGAAGGAAACCTCCATTGTCTGGCATTACCGGAATACCGACAAATGGCTGGCAGAATTGAGAGTAGGACAGCTTATCAACAAGCTGATCTATCCCTGCACCCGCAGGCAGCTTCACCTGATGAGGGGCAACAAGATTGTGGAAGTGAAACCTGCAGAATACACCAAGGGCACCGCTGTCAGCCAAAATTTCCACCTCAGGAATTATCCCTTCATATTGGCAGCCGGTGATGACACCACCGATGAAGATATGTTTGATGCCTTGCCCAAAGAGGCCATCACCATTAAGATCGGCCAGCCTTCTGAAAAAACAAAATTCACCCTTGCCGGCAGCGATGACCTGATCAGGTTACTCCGGCAGTTGATCCTATCTTAAAATTATGAACATTGCTGATTACGGGATTATTGGCAACTGCCGGAGCAGTGCCCTGGTCTCCCGCCACGGATCCATTGACTGGTGCTGTTTGCCCGATTTCGACAGCCCCTCTGTTTTTGCCCGCTTGCTCGATGATGACAAGGGTGGTTCTTTTGACATCCATGCAAAAGGAGAATATACCATTACGCAAAAATACATTGACCATACAAATATCCTGAAGACCACCTTCACCGCGGATGAGGCGGCATTTGAAATCATCGACTTCATGCCCATTTACCGGACCGATGTGGATCATTATTACAATGCCCCGGAAATATACCGCATCATCAGGGTCCTTAAAGGAACCCCGGTCATCAGGGCCGGTTATTCCCCCATGCTCAACTATGCCCGGCCAACCAGGGGATTCATCGAAAATAACGCCCTGAAACATGTCACCACCGATGGAAGGTATGAGTCGGTTTACCTGTACTGTGACCTCGACCTGGAAGTCATCCTCGGGAATCACTATATAGAGATAAGCGGGAATCACTTTTTTTGCATCACCTATAACCAGAAACTCATTAAAACGGATTACACCCGGGCATACCTGGAATACCAGCGCACCAAGGTATACTGGATGAACTGGTCGAACCGGACACTGGTTTTACCGAAATACCGGAACGAGATCCTCCGCAGCGCCCTTGTCCTGAAACTGCTCACCTACGAAAAAACAGGAGCTATTGTGGCTGCCCCTACGACCTCCCTTCCCGAGGCCATCGGCGGAATCCGCAACTGGGATTACCGCTTTTGCTGGATCCGGGATTCTTCCATGGTCATCAAAACCTTTTTACAAATCGGCCATTCCAACTCTGCACGGAAATTCCAGAAATTTATCCTCAATGTCAGCAACGGTAAACAGGAAGAGATCCAGATCATGTATGGGATCCATGGAGAAAAGGATCTGCCTGAAATTGAGCTGGAACACCTGAAAGGGTACCATCATTCTCCCCCCGTGCGAATCGGCAACGGAGCTTTCAACCAAAAACAGAATGATATTTATGGCGTACTGATCGATGCCATTTTTGTCTCCTTGCAGAAATTTCCCTCAACCCTCGACACCTCGGAAGAGTTGTGGACTTTCGTAAGGGGTATTTTGTCGGTTGTCGGGAAGAACTGGCAGAAACCCGACAAGGGTATTTGGGAAATGAGAGGCCCCGACCGCCATTTTGTCTACTCCAAGCTGATGTCGTGGGTAGCCTTTGACCGGGGCGTTAAAATTGCAGAGATGTTCGGCAAAGATTATTATTCCGGAATTTGGCAAAACCTGGCTGACAACATCAGGGCCGACATCTATGCCAACGGCTGGGAGGAAGAAACAGGGGCTTTTGTTCAGTATTACGGATCAAAGGAGCTCGACGCCTCCAACCTGCTGATGGAAGAGTTCGGATTTATTGACGCCGATGACCCCCGTTACATTTCCACCGTCCTTAAAACCAGAGAGCGCCTGGTCAAAAATGGTTTGGTTTTCAGATATATGCATGAAGATGATTTTGGAAAACCGACCGGCTCCTTTATCCTTTGCAACTTCTGGCTGATAAACAGCCTTTATAAAATCGGATATCCCGAAGAGGCACAGCAGTTGTTTGAAAAAGTGGTGGATGTATCCAACCACCTCCGGCTCCTCAGCGAACATGTGGAAACAGATACGGGTGAACTCCTCGGCAATTTTCCCCAGGCTTATTCCCACCTGGGCCTTATCCAATCAGCCCTGCTGCTGAACGGAAAGGAGATGTCGTTCGACAACAATATTTTCAGGTATATAAAACCCTGATCTGCCACTCCGTCCGGGGCACAACTATCACATGATCTGGTTAAGTGACCTTAAGAGGCCGGATTTTCCCGATTTTCACTTCATCCGGCAACTTCCATTTACACTCACTTCTTAAGGTTCAGCCCTGACAAGTTACGCACCATTTACGGCACACCACAAAAAAGGGAGACTCAATAGCCTCCCTTTCTCAAATGTTAACCCCCAAACACACAATGTCAGATCTGTATCTGACTTGAAGTTCAACAAAGATAATGC
>CAYYJE010000036.1:0-7443 GCA_964472165.1 uncultured Prolixibacteraceae bacterium
TAAGGGACTGAGAGACGTAGGTGCTGACCGACGAAGAGACAAAATCGGAAATCCGAATGTTTCTCCGCCTGGACAGGAGGAGTACCCTGGCCCGACGCAGGAGGGATGATTTCGTAAGGCGGATTTCGGATTTTGGATTGCGGAATGAGAACTGGATCACCGGATCTTGTTAATTGCGGAGGGCGGATTGAAGGGATTGCGGAATTCGGAATTCGGAATTCGGATTGAAGGGATTGCGGAATGAACCAGATCACTGGATCACTGGATCACAGAATCACGGAATCACCGGATCACAGTAATCGGTTATCACCTTTGGCGTGACTGACCCCCGCACCCCCTAAATGGGGCTTTTGTGCGGCAGAGAGGGATAGACGGTGATCCTTTGTATGTCTGACCCACACCCCGACAACCTTTGAACAGCACGTAGGGCGTTTGAACCCTTGAACGCTGAGGCGGAGCCGAAAGCTTTGAACCCTTGAACCCTTGAACCCTTGAACTCCAGAATACCCATTCCCTAGTACAGCATCCTCGCCCTGATGGTATGGGGAATTTTTTTCAGCTCTGTAAGGATGGCGGGGCTCAGGTCACTTTCGGTGTCGACAATGACGTAGCCGATGTCGGCATCGGTTTGAAGAAATTCGGCTGCGATGTTGATCTCTTTGGCCGTAAAGACATAGTTCACATTCCGCAGCAATCCCGGCATGTTTTTATGGATGTGGAGGAAGCGTTGTTTGTTTTCATTCGGCTGGAGGGCTATCTCCGGAAAGTTGACAGCTCCGATGGTAGAGCCGTTGTCGCTGTATCTGATCAGCTTCTCCGTCACTTCACAGCCGATTTTCTCCTGGGCTTCCTGCGTGCTTCCTCCGATATGGGGGGTAAGGATCACATTGTCGAAATCGCGGAGCACCGAGCGGAAAGGTTCCTGGTTGGAGGCAGGTTCCTCGGGGAAGACATCGGCAGCGGCTCCTGCAAGCTGTTTTTCCCGCAGGGCGTGGGCCAGTGCCTGGTAGTCGACCACACTGCCCCGCGAGGCGTTGATGAGCAGCGATCCCTTTTTCATCGCCGAAAGCTGGGGGGTGCTTACCATGTTCCCCGTGAGCTCCGTTTCGGGAACGTGGAGGGTCACCACATCGGATACCTGCAGCAGTTCTTCGAGGGTGTCGCAGGCCGTGGCCTTCCCGAGCGACAGCTTTTTCTCAATGTCGTAGTAATAGACGTTCATCCCCAGGGCCTCTGCGAGGATGGATACCTGAGAACCAATGTGTCCGTACCCGACAATGCCGATATTCTTGTTCCTGATTTCAAAGCTTTGGCTGGCCGATTTAATCCATTCACCCCGGTGAGCGGCCGCATTTTTAAGGGGTACTTCCCGCATAAGCATGATGGCTTCGGCAATCACCAGTTCGGCCACGGACCGGGTATTGCTGAAGGGCGCGTTAAAGACCGGAATTCCCAGCATCTTGGCGGCATGTTTGTCGACCTGGTTGGTGCCAATGCTGAAACAGCCAATGGTGAAGAGCTTTTTGGCTTTGGCCAATACTTCCGCCGTAAGCTGTGTTCTGGACCGGATTCCCACGATATGCACCTCTTTGATCCTGGCTTCCAGTTCCTTGTCGTCGAGGGCTTTGGGAATATATTCCAGATTGGTGTAACCCGCTTTTTCGAAGCTCCTGACAGCCGACGGGTGGATGCCTTCGAGCAGGAGAACCCTGATCTGGCGTTTGTCGAGCGAAAACCTGTGATCCATAATTACAAATTAACTTTTCAGGAGAAATAGGGCAACATGTCGATCAAAAGGTAGACCAGGGCGGCAATGGCCATGCTTACCGGAATGGTGAGGATCCATGCGATCATCAGATTGTTGGCCACGCCCCAGCGAACCGCCGAGAGCCGTTTGGTCATTCCTACCCCCATGATGGCCCCGGCAATCGTATGAGTGGTGCTTACCGGGATTCCCAGTCCCTGGGAAATTCCGTAGAGGGTGATGGCTCCGGCGGTCTCCGCGGCTACCCCTTCGACCGGCGTGACTTTGGTAATTTTGGTACCCATGGTCTTGACAATCCGCCATCCCCCCATCATGGTTCCCATGGCAATGGCTGAATAACACGAAATGGGGATCCAGGCGGGCACATGAAGGTGCATCTTTCCGGCGGCATCCACGGTTTCGTTCACGTGGGCCCAATGCGGTACCACTTCGCCCAATCCTTTTAGCTGGGCCACATACACCAGCATGGCGGCGCTGATGATGCCCACCACTTTCTGGGAGTCGCTGCCCCCATGGCCGAGACTGAAGGCTGCCGACGAGCCCAGCTGCATCAGCTTAAACCATTTGTTCGACTTGTGGGGATTGGCTTTACGCCACAAGGTTAAAATAATAATTGTCAGGATGTAGGAAATGACCATTCCCAAAATGGGAGCCAGGAAGATGAATCCGATGGTTTTCAGGATAATGGCCTGGTTGATCACGGTGAAGGTCCCGGTGTGGGCTACTGCAGCGCCTGCAAATCCCCCGATCAGCGTGTGCGAGGAGGAGGATGGGATTCCCAGCCACCAGGTCAGCAGGTTCCAGATGATGGCGGCGATAATCCCCGCAAGAATAACCTCAAGGCTGATGGCTCCCGTTTCCACGGTCTTGGCTACCGTATTGGCCACTTTCAGGTCGAAGATCCAGTAAGCCAGAAAATTGAAAAAGGCGGCCCAGATCACTGCCGGCAGTGGCGCCAGTACCTTGGTGGAGACCACGGTGGCAATCGAATTCGCTGCATCGTGAAAACCATTGATCAGGTCAAAAATAAAGGCCAGGGCAATGATGACGATCAGTAGTGAAAGCATAGCAGGTCAGGTTAGATGCAAGTGGGTTGGACCGGGAGGTCAGGCATATTTCACAATTATCGTTTTGACCACATCGGAGACGTCTTCCATTCTGTTGGAGATCTTTTCGATGTTCTGGAGAATATCCTTGTGTTTGATCAGTTCGATGGCATTCTGCTCTTTGAGAAAAAGCGTGGAGAGTGCATTGTGGTAACATTCATCCACCCTGCTTTCCATCTTCCGCAGCTCCTTGCATGATTTGAGGCTTTTTACGGCGTTCCGGGAATTCTCCAGACCGGCCACCGCATGTTGAAGGTGAAGACTTCCCTCGTAAAGCAAGTTGCTCATTTCCACCATGTGACCACTGAATCCGGTGAATTTGTAAATGTCGACTTTCCCCGACACGCTGTAAATCAGGTCAACCACATCGTCGAGCTTGGAGGTGAGTTCATGAATATCTTCCCGGTCGAACGGGGTGATGAAAGTACGGTTCAGTTCGTCAAAAAGATGGTTGGTGATTTCATCCCCTTTCCTTTCAATCTGTTTGATTTTCTGTCTGATTTCGGCATTTTCGGATTCCGACGACGACAGGAAGAGTTTTTTCAATTCATCTGCGGCCAAAACGCTGTTGTCGGCAGCCGCATTGAACATCGCGTAAAATTTCTTTTCCTTCGGAACAAAGTATTTTACCAGTTGAGTCAGGTTCATATTACCCACTTTAACATTTCAGGTTCTAAAAGTAGAATATTTGTAACAAAATCGTTGTAACCTGTGCATTACTTTTAAGAAAAATGAACCATGCTGTTGTGAAGATCTGTCAGTGAGGTCTTTCGTTCCTTCTCAAGGAAGCTGGCGCTGAAGGAGTTCATTGCCAGTTTCAGGATGTCCCCGTGGTCGAGGCGGAGGGCCCGGGCGATGGCCAGGTAATTGTCGTTGAGGTATCCCCCGAAGTAGGCAGGATCGTCAGAATTCACGGTAACCCGGATGTTACGGTCGAGCATTTTCTTCAGGGGGTGAAGGGAGAGGTCGGGATAAACCTGTAATTTCTGGTTGGAAAGGGGACACATGGTAAGGGGTATCTGTTCCGCTGCCAGTCGTGTGAGCAGCGCTTCGTCGCCGATGGCCGCATAGCCGTGGTCCACGCGGCTAACCCTGAGCAGGTCGAGCGCTTCACGGACATATTCCGCAGGTCCCTCCTCCCCGGCATGGGCCACTGTCAGGAATCCCTCTTCCATGGCCTTTTCAAAGACCCGTCTGAAGAGGGAGGGAGGAAAACCTCTCTCGGAGGAATCGAGCCCCACCGCCACGATCTGCTTCCGGTAAGGAAGAGCCATCTCCAGGGCTTCGAAGGCCGCTGCTTCTCCAAGATGACGGAGAAAACACATGATCAGCCGGCTGGAAATACCGGTCTCCTTCTCTCCGTCGGACAACGCATCCAGTATGCCCCTGACCACCCTGTCGAAGGGAACCCCCCGGACGGTATGGGTTTGCGGATCAAAGAAGATTTCAGTATGGACCACATGGTCCTCACGCGCTTTGCGGAGATATGCCATCGTCAGCTCATAAAAGTCGCGCTCCTTTTGCAGGGCATCGGCGCCTGCATAATATATGTCGAGAAAATCCTGGAGGCTTCCAAAGGAATAGGCATTTGTTAGCTCTTCCACGGAAGCATACCGGAGTCTGGTCCGGTTCCGGGCTGCGATGGAAAAAAGCATTCCGGGTTCCAGCGTTCCCTCTATGTGAAGATGGAGTTCAGCCTTCGGAAGGGTTTTGATCAACTTTTCCAGATCCGTGGTAAGCATAATCCGATTGTTTATGCAAGTATACAAAACTCCATTCACATTTCAGTGAATACGCTTACCTTTGTAAGAGCTTAATCCATATGCGGTATGACTGAAAGTGAACTGAAGACCATATGCCGGGAAATTTTTCAGCATCTGTCGGAAAAAAAAGTGAAACAGGCTTTTACCCTGATCCGGAAACTGGTCAGTGATAGCCGGCAGGGAGAATATTCCGACAAGATTTATGACCTGGAAGAAAACTACTTTTACATCCGGAAATACACGGTGGAAGGAGTGGAGGACCCCGAACGCGGAAAGATATACAGACACCTGGTGAGTTCCCTTCTTGAGCTCACCGTAAAAATCCGTGAAAGCTGGCTGGCCACCCATTCAGGTTCCCTGTTCTACCGGGAAAAACGCGCCCCGGAATTTCTCCTGTTCCCGGACCCTGAACGGTATGTACATGATCTTGTCCTGCTTCAGAAGGAGGGTGCCGGGGATGAAGTGCCTGACTCCCGGCAAAAAATCAACCGGATTTCCACCCGGTACTGGCAAAAGATCATCCGGACCTTCTACCGCATTGTGCTGATCGATCAGCCGGGTGAAGTGGAAAAGGCTTTTGTGACTTCACTTATGCAACATCCGGAAGTTCAGGCGGAAAGCAAGTCGGTTCTGGTTACTGCCTTGACATTCAGTCTGCTTCGTTATTTCGACGTGGCGAAAATGGAATTGCTCCTCGATATTTGTGACAGGAACCGTGAGATCCCTATGCTCAGCAAGCGGGCTTTGACAGGGTTTCTGGTGGCTTTCTATCACTATGAATCCCTGATGGAATTTTACCCGGCCACGGTAGCGCGCTTTGAAATGATGAATGAGGATTCCTCCTTTCACCGGAATGTGGAACGGATCATGCTTCAGCTCCTGGGAAGCCGGGAAACAGAAAAAATCAAGCAGAAAATCCAGGAAGAGATCATTCCGGAGATGATCCGGATTTCGCCGAATATCCGAAACAAGTTTAATATTGACACGCTCTTGGGGTCTGAATCGCCCGACGACCTGAATCCCGAATGGAGTACACTCTTCCAGGATTCCCCCGGGTTGTTCGACAAGATGGAAGAGATGGCGCGCATGCAGACCGAAGGGGCCGATGTGTTCCTGGCCTCCTTTGGCTTGTTCAAAAGATTCCCGTTTTTTGACGAACTGGTTAACTGGTTTGTCCCTTTCTTTCCCGGTCACCCCGATATCCCCGGACTTATGGCTGAAGATCCGGAGGACAACGCTACCCGGATCACGGAGGCTTTGCTCCGTTCGCCCATGCTCTGCGATTCCGACAAATACTCCTTTGCCCTTATGCTTCAGACTCTTACCGGAGAGGCCAGAACCATGATGGCTGGCTTCCTGCAGGCCGAAGTGGAGCAACTGGAAGAGCTGGCCAAAGATGAATAGATGTTATCTCCCGACCGGAAAGAGGGGCTTGTTTCCAACAAGTATATCCAGGATCTTTACCGGTTTTACCGCCTTCATCCATCCAAAAACGACTTTGAGGATATTTTCAGCCTGAAATTCGACTTTCACAATAAACCGCTTTTCCGGAGAATTATGGAAGAACATCCGGGCATGGTGGGTAAACTGGCAGAGTTTTATTTTGAGAAGGGCTATTTTGAGGAATCGCTGGAGATTTTCGGTGTGATGGGGGATCAGAATGGGGAATCCCTTCAGAAGGCAGCCTGGTGTCACCAGAAGCTGGGTCATTATGAGAAAGCCCTCTCTTTGTACCGCAAGGCTGAACTTTTTGAGGTGAACAAAATCTGGAACCTGAAAAAGATCGCATTGTGCTACAGAAACCTGAAACTTCCGGAGAAGGCGCTTGAAGTATACCAGACCCTTGATTCCCTGGAGCCCGACAATACGGGCACCCTGTATGCCATGGGATATTGTTACAGTGAAACCGGTCAATACCAGGATGCCCTGAACGCTTTTTTCAAGATCGAATACCTCTCGCCGGGAAACCAGAAGGTATGGCGCCCCATTGCCTGGTGTTCCTTCCTGACCGGTAAAACCGACCAGGCTGAAAAGTATTACCGCAAGCTCACAGAGGATCAAACCGACAAGTATGACTTGATGAACATGGGACATGTGCAGTGGGCTCTCGGGAAAAGGGAGTCTGCACTTGACTACTACCTTCTTTCCATCCGTTCCGGGGGATTCTCGGAGCCAGAATTTACGGCAGCTTTTGCGGAGGATCTGCGCTTCCTGCTTCAGCGGGGGATTTCCCGGGAGGAAGTTCCCCTCATGCTCGACCAGTTGCGTTACTCCCTTGAACTGTAAGCTGTAGTTCAGTTCACCTTGATTGCAGCAGGGCGATCCATTCCAGTTTGCCTGGCGCTTTCAGCGGGACGACAGTCCCTCCGTTTACCCTGACTGCCCTGGACCATTCGCCGGTTCTCACGTTCACCCAGGTAAGGGTAAATGATGATTTGTGCGGACTCAGGTCAAGACTCACCTCTCCGCCGTTGGTGAAAAAGAGGAGATAGATTTTCCCGGGTTTGCAGGCAAGGTAGGCTTCGTTTTCACCGCGTTGCAACAACCACTCATTGGCAGGCTGAAGTTCCCAAAACGGGATTTTCTTTTCGATTTCACGGGCAATTTTCACCGAGTGGGCCGACAACTCTGACAACCCCAGTCCCGACGGGGGCCTGTGGAACCTCACCGCTGCCGCACCTCCCAGCAGGTGCCGCCACCACCTCTCGATTCCGTCTTTGGTATTTCCATGTGGACCGGCATCGGACCCATAGGTTTTTACGGTATTCAAGGGCCGTGGATGGGCTGCCGTATATTCCCTTACCCACTG
>CAYYJE010000036.1:7543-27620 GCA_964472165.1 uncultured Prolixibacteraceae bacterium
AGCGCGTAGGACAACATCTTCTCCACAAACCGGATCTGGAATTTCAGAAGGGTTTCATTGTTCTTCTGGAGGGGAGTGGTGAAGAAAAAGGGCTGCCTGTTCAGACCGGGATGATCGGGGTATTTCGCTGCCAGTCCGGTTTCACGGGAAGAATAGTTGATGTTGTTGCCGGGATTAAGGGGATTTGTCAGCCAGTGTTCGCGTGAATAGTCGAACCGGTCCCAAACTTCGATCTGCACGATGATTTTCCTTTTGGCGGTCTCCTTCAGGAAAAAGGAGAACCGCTCCCAGTATGCTTCGTTCCACTGGTCGAGGTCATATTTGTCGTTGTCAAGTTTTTTATAGGGATAGAGTTCGAAACCCCGGTCCTTCCGGTCGCTCATCGTATTGCGCACATAATTGGCCCCGATCGATTTCATGGAATCGAGGTGGGGGATGAGTTGGGCTGCAGGCCATTGAAAGAGGTTGTCGTCACTGCTGGCTCCCAGCAACATGATGGGTTTGCCTTTGTATTGCCAGAACCGCGGATTTTCATTCCAGGGCCTGATGACGTTTTTGTTTCCGGCGGACAACCGGTCTGCTGCCAGAAACAGCAGGCAGGGAAGCAACAGGACGGAAACGGATTTTCTCATAGGGTTTTGGTTTTAAATGCAAAAAACCGCTCTCGCGGTTTCTTGTTGGGTTGTCCTGTCAGGGCTCGAACCTGAACTCTTCTGATCCAGAGTCAGACGTGTTGCCAATTACACCACAGGACAGTATTCGGTATTCAGTATTCGGTAATCAGTTGTCAGACAAACCGGAGTTCAAAGATAGATGAAAATCCCGGATCTTAAAACCAATTCCTTTAAATTATGAACTTTGTTGACCTGTCAGGGCTCGAACCTGAACTCTTCTGAACCAAAATCAGACGTGTTGCCAATTACACCACAGGTCAATCCTGATGGCTTTTTCTTTAAAAACCGGTGCAAAAGTATAATTTTTTTTTATCAATGATAAAGGGAAGGCGGAAAAGCCTTATTTTTTACATTCTCCTGCATTTTGGGTTTCACGGACCCGGTCCGGAACCTGCAGAAAGGGAAGGACTGCTTCTCCCGTGGTGTGATTTATACGCAAAAGTCTTCATTCAGGCGAGCGCACAGGGTGGCCGGATACCGGAGAAATACCGGGTAAGGCTTCAGAGAGTGGGGGAGTAAATCGAGATCAGTTTGTAAGTAATTGACTTTAAGTGAGTATATGGTGCTTTACATTGTATTTTTATTGTAAATTGTCAGAAAAAGTGAGTCGACTGATTTAAATCGTTTGCATTTGTGGAGGAATAAGTTATTTTTGAACTGTAAAATCTAACTGACGTTATCCATGACACATTTTGTATTGTGCACATTTCCAGAATATATAAACGATTTCCCTTTCAATAATCAACCCGGTACAGAAAATTGTTGGCTTAATAATGAACCGGTTAAACATGGATGGGATTCCACAAAGCGGGTTTAGTTAAATGACAATTTCCGGCAACAAAGAAACCGGAAGACAGCCTCTGAATGCAATATGAAACACCTTTTTATGAGAAAACTAATATTTATGTAACACTAACTGTTTATGCAATGTAACCGAAAAGAAGGGGGAACATTTTCCTCCAGATTGAGAACCGCTCTGTTGGTACTGTGTCTGATGACCGGGGTACAGGCGGTAATGGCTCAGGATGTCACGGTGAGTGGTGTTGTCAAGGATGAGACCAACCAGCCGATGCCCGGAGCCACAGTTGTTGTGAAAGGCACACCCCGCGGGGTGACCACGGATGTGGACGGGACCTTTACGCTCAGTGTCAAACCAACCGACGTCCTGGAAGTTACTTTTGTCGGTTATCAGCCGGTGACTCTGACGATTGGGACCAACCGCAGATTTGATGTCACGCTGCAGCCTGAAACCACTGACCTTGACGAAGTAACTGTTGTTGCTTTCGGTCGTCAGAAAAAGGAGAGCGTGGTGGCCTCAATTTCTACGGTGAAAGTGGATGAATTGCGGGTACCTGCTTCCAACTTCACCTCTGCGCTGGCTGGTAAAATTGCCGGTGTGATTTCCTACCAGACAACGGGTGAGCCAGGGGCCGACAATGCCCAGTTCTTCGTGCGCGGGGTAACCACTTTTGGTTACAAAACGTCGCCGTTGATCCTGATCGACGGTTTTGAATCCACTACCAATGACCTGGCGCGTCTACAACCCGACGACATTGAGAGTTTCTCTGTGATGAAGGATGCTTCTGCAACAGTTATGTACGGTGCACGAAGCGCCAACGGGATTATCTCGGTGGCTACCAAAGCCGGTCGTGAAGGTGCCTTGAAAATCAGCTTCCGCGGTGACGTGAACATCTCCACTCCGACTATGAATGTGGATTTCCTCGACGGGGTTACCTATATGCGGCTCTTTAATGAAGCCCAGATTACCCGTAATCCAACCCTTGGCGCCTATTACGACGAGCAGAAAATCCAGGCCACCATGCGGGGAGAGTATCCGATGATCTATCCGAATGTCAACTGGTACGATGCCTTGTTCAACAAGTCGACCGTTAACCAGAAGGGGAACCTGAACATCCAGGGGGGTGGAAAAGTGGCCACATACTTCCTGTCAACCACCATGGAACATGAAACCGGTTTGCTGAAAGTCGACAAACGGAACAACTTTAACAACAACATCGACATCAACCGGACCAATGTCAGGAGCAACGTGATCTTTAAACTGACACCGACCACCAAACTCGACACCAGGATTACCGGACGCTTCCAGCGTTATACCGGCCCCTTTGAGACGGCTTCCAACATATACCGGCAGATTATGAATTCAAACCCGGTGGATTTTCCGTTCACTTTCCTTCCTGATGCAGCCAATGAATTTACCGAACACGTGTTGTTTGGGAGTACCCTGGTAGGAGGAAGTACCAAAGTGAATCCCTATGCCAGTATGGTGCGCGGATATGAAGACCGCAACGAGACCAACATCACGGTACAGGCCAACCTGCAGCAGGACCTGAGTTTCATCACGGAAGGCCTCCGGCTTAGCCTGAAAGCTTCGGCCAACAGCTGGAGCCAGTATTCCAGCAGACGTGAATACTCTCCATATTATTATGCATTGGAAAACTTCAACCAGATTACCGGCGAATATTCCCTATTTGCGCTGAATCCCACTACCGGAAGGTCTTACCTGGGCGATGTGAACCCGGGCCGCGACGCCAACGGACAGTATTACTATGAAGGAATTCTGACTTATGAAAGGAAATTCGACAAACACAATGTGGGCATCACCACAGTAGGGATTGCCCAGGAAAATCTGGTGACCGGCGGGAACAGTACTTCCATCTATTACACGCTTCCTGAAAAAAATATGGGGATATCAGGTCGTTTAACCTATGATTACGACAGCCGTTATTTCATTGATTTCTCATATGGTTACAACGGATCTGAAAAGTTCACCGGCAGCAAACAGTATGGTTTCTTCCCTGCTTTTGCAGCGGGGTGGTTGGTGTCGAACGAGAAATTTTTCGAACCCTACAAAAATGCAATCAGCGCCTTGAAACTGAAATTCAGCTGGGGCCAGGGGGGTAATGATGCCATTGCCGGCCGCGAGGGACGTTTCTTCTTCCTTTCCGATGTGAGTCTGGGTGGCGGTGGATACCGCTGGGGAAACACCTTCATGAATGCTTACAACGGGTATACCGTTTCGCGGTATGCCAACCCGAACATCACCTGGGAAGTTTCCACCAAATACAATGCGGGGATTGAGCTGAGCCTTCTCAAGAATGAGGTGATCCGTTTCCAGATGGATGTATTTAAGGATGTGCGTGACAAAATCTACATGACCCGTGAAAACTTCCCGAGCTCTGCCGGTTTGGAAGCTGCCATCAGCGGCAATGTCGGCAAAGTGGAGTCACAGGGTCTGGATGCCTCTGTTGATGTGGAGTTGCAGTTGAACAAGGACCTCTGGATTACCGGCCGTGGCAATTTCACCTATGCCACCAACCAGTACGTGGAACTGGACGAGCGCAACTATCCCGATGAATATCTGAAGCGCAAAGGTCACAGCATCAGCCAGGGATGGGGATTGATTGCCGAACGTCTGTTTGTGGACCAGGCCGAAATCGACAACTCTCCGCACCAGGACTTTGGAGAGTATATGGCCGGGGATATCAAGTACAAGGATGTCAACGGGGATGGTGTGGTAAACTCCAACGACCGCGTGGCCATGGGATATCCGACCAGTCCTGAAATTCAGACAGGTTTTGGTATATCAGCAGGTTACAAGAAAGTGGACCTTTCGTTCTTCTTCCAGGGGAACGCACGGGTTTCCATGTTCATCAATCCGGGAACAGGTAACGGGATCGCTCCTTTTGTGGGCAACCGGAATGCGCTGCCCATCATTGCTGAGGATTACTGGAGTGTGACTGACCCCGATCCTTACAGCTTCTGGCCGCGTCTTTCCACCGAAACCATCAACAACAATACCCAGCAGTCGAGCTGGTGGCTGCGCGATGTCGCTTTCCTGCGTCTGAAAAATGTGGAGCTCGGTTACAATTTCGGGCTCGAAAAATACAGGCTGCAGAACTGCAGGCTTTATGTTACCGGAGAAAATTTGATGGTCTTCAGTCCTTTCAAACTGTGGGACCCTGAAATGGGACGCAATGGTATCGGTTATCCGCCTAACAGAAGGTTCAATTTCGGTATCAAATTAGACTTTTAACCCTTAAAAAGGAAGAAAATGAAAGGATTCAATTATAAATTAGTGAGCATGGCTTTACTGACCATGCTGATCTCCTGTACCGAATATCTGGATGTGGTTCCTGACAATACGTTAAAACTGGAAAACATCTATGCGACCAAGGAAGATGCATATGACGCGCTGGCTAAAATTTACAGTTTTATGCCCAGGGATTGGAACACACACGAAACAATGTGGCAACTGGGCGATGAATACCTGGGGCGCATCGATGCTTCGGTTCAGAACAATACCGGAAACCTGCGGGGAGAGCGGATCATGCGCGGACTGCAGACTGTAGGTTCACCTTTGTTGGGAAGCTGGTCCGGAACCGGAGGGGCGAAGCCTCACTATGATGCAATCCGCACCACCAATGTGTTCCTGCAATATATTGTCAACACCAGGAATCTGGCCGACAACGAACGGGCCGACTGGATTGCACAGGCTACCTTCCTGAAGGCCTATTATCACTTCCTGCTTTTGCAGAAATACGGGCCGATTGTCATCTCCGACAAAGTCATTGAACCGGATGCCCTCTCCGACGAGCTTTTCCTCTCCCGTTCAAAGGTGGAAGATGTCTTCGATTTTATCCTCAAATTGATGGATGAAGCCATCCCGAATCTGACAGAAAGAGCGGAGGAAAATAACCTCGGACAAATTGACCAGATTGCTGCCAAGGCCATTAAGGCAAGGGTTCTCTATTTCAGGGCCAGTCCCTTCTACAGCGGAAACAAGGAGTTTTTCGGCGACTTCATGGATACCGACGGGAAACCTTTTTTCCCCATCGACGATACCGCAGAACAGACAAAAGCCAAATGGCAGGAGGCCCTGACGGCGATCAACGAGGCCATTGAAATCGCTGAAAACAACGGCAAAGGACTTTTCCATTATGAAAAAGAGCCTTATGTAAAAGACCGTGATTTCTACGAAAAGAATCCTGACAGGATGAAGACCTACTATGACCTGAGGATGTTGATTTGTGATCCCTGGAACAAGGAGTTGTTGTGGGGTTATTCCAATGTGGACATTTACAGCCAGGGTGAACTGGCACACTCTACCAACATCAGGTTGCCTGCAGGTTTTGAAGGATCGGTGAATGTACCAGAGTTTTCATGGAACTGGCTGGGAACTACTTATGCAATGGCCGAAAGGTATTATACCGAGAACGGATTGCCCATCGAGGAAGACCTCTCCTTTAACTACAACACCCGGCTTGATGCCTATCTGACTCCGGGTGTGGAAGATCCCGACTATGCGCATATCGCGGGTCTTATGCAGCCCAACCAGCCTACCATCAACCTCTATATGAACCGTGAGTTGCGGTTTTATGCCAATCTGGGTGTGACCGGCGGGTATTGGAGGTCGCATTTTGAAATTATCCCGGTTTATATGATGTCGGGAACAAACGGCGGGTATAATCCAAGTGTGAATGCCACCGACTTCTTCGGATCAGGAATTGGCCTTCAGAAAATGGTCCATCCCGAATCCAGGTCTTCAAACTGGCAGCGACAGGTGAAATTTCCCTATCCGATCATCCGGATGGCTGACCTCTATCTGATGAAGGCTGAGGTGCTGAATGAAATCAAGGGCTCGCCCGACCAGGAGGTGTGGGATGCCATCAATGTCGTGCGTGAACGGGCCGGAATCCCCAATGTGGAAGAGGTATGGTCCAATTCATCCCTGACCCGGACTCCCAACAAACACCGCGATAAAGCAGGGATGAGGGATATTATTCTTCATGAAAGGAGTGTGGAATTTGCCTTCGAAGGAATTCATTTCTGGGATATGCTCCGCCACAAAAGAGCTCATATCGCGTTCTCCACTCCGATACAGGGATGGTATTACAAGGGAACAGGCCCCTCGACTTTCTTCGTGCTGAGCGTAATTCAGGCCAGGCGCTTTACCATCAGGGACTACCTGTGGCCAATAGACCTGAATGAGTTAAACACCAACGGTAAACTGTCTCAGAATCCGGGATGGTAACCGGGTTGCATTATTGTATGAAAAACTGTAATTTTAGGACCATGAATGAAAATTTCAAAAAAAATAAGCTTATGAAAGCAAGAACATATCTCTGGGTGTTGGCTTTGCTTTTGCTGGGCGTCGGGGCTTGCCAGGAAAGTGAAAGATTCCAGGCGGGAGCTGATGACAACGATCCTCCGGGAAAGCCAACCATTAATAGTTGGACACCGTTGTACGGTGGAGCCCGGTTTTTCTACACGGCTCCCCGTGATGAGGACTTGCTGAGTGTCAATGCGGAATATACCAACGACCAGGGAAAGACCTTTTATTTTACCGCTTCGTTCTATTCAGATTCATTGGATGTTATCGGCCTGGGTAGTACCGATCCCAAAGAGATCTCACTTTATGCCGTGGATCGGGCTGGCAATCGTTCTGAGGTTGTGAAACAACAGATTACGCCACTGGAACCTTCTATTTCGAGGGTGGCCAGCAGTATTCAGGTCAGGGCGGGATTCAGCTCCTTCCTGGTAGACTGGATTAACGAACTGGAGCAGGTTGTCAACGTATACGTCTCTTTTAAATACACGCAGAATGGGACGTTAAATGACTATGTATCGGTTTTTTCTTCCAATGTGTTGAACGAAAGAAAGTTTATCAAGGACCTTAATCTGAAACCCGACGAGCCGGTGGAGGTCAGCATCCGGGTCGAAGACCAGTATGGCAACACCACCGCCAACATTCCGTTTGGTCAGATCAACCTTCTGGAAGATGAAGTGATAGACAAATCGAAGTGGGTTATTCCTAATTTCAACGATTCAACCGTCACGTTCAAGGGGAAAAAGGTCAACACCGGAGTTCCGGCCATGTTCGGCGATAACCTGGAAGGTCGTATGTCAAAACTGATTGACGGCATCATTGACCGGGGCGATAACCTTAACTTCTTCCATACCGGAGGCCGGGGTAAAACGGGCTTCTCCCGCGACGGGAACATGCCCTGGAATATCATCATTGACCTGGGAGGTTATTATCAGCTTAGCCGGATTATTACCACCCAGCGTCATTCGGGAGGTTTGGCCAACATTGCCAGGGGGCAGTATTACCGGGCTGAAAACGTGGGTGAATTCCGGTTGTGGTATTTCAATGAACAGACCGAACAGTGGGATTCAGTTTCAACCCAGCGGACACCCATTCCTCTGGGAGTGAATGATCTGCAGTTCGTGAAACTGGGTGAAGCTGGTGATATGGCCTATTTCTACCCCGATGATCCCCAGTATACCCCACCAACCCGTTGGTTCAGGTACGAAGCCCTGTTTTGCTTCGACGACAACTATTCGTCAACCGGAGCCAACTGTATGTCGGAATTAACGCTTTACGGCAAAAAAGCTGAGTAGTAACCCTGAAATAATGAAGTTATGAAAAAATTGATATATTTTATTTTCGCCGTGGCGATGTTCTCTCTGGCGTCGTGTGAGAATCAGTATGAAAACATAGAAAAGTTTGCCGGAGAAGTGATTTATCCTGCACGTTTCGATACCATATTCGGCCGTGTAGGCTTCGAAAGGGTAGAATTGGACCTGATGAAGGCAGGCCGGATTCCCTCCAGCCAGATCAAACTGGGTAAAGCCACCAAAACGGTGGTGGAATACGATGGGGTAGAGCACATCATCGACTCGGTATGTTCCTGGGTGAATGTGACGGGATTGACTGAAGCCAAGCTTTACCGTTTCAGGGTTTATACCCAGGACGAATACGGAAACAATTCCGTAGCCCAGGAAATTGCCCTGATCCCTTTCACGGAGCTGGACCGCGACCTGGTGGGGATTGCCTCTCCGAAGATGGCGATCTCTCCCGGCGCACTGGTGATGGAATGGCCCAATGGATTGAACTCCGTGGTGATGGAATACAACAGCCTTACCTACAAGTACACGGATAAGGACAATGTGGTACGGACCGGAAAGGCGACTACCCCCCGGATTTTCCTGGGGAACCTGGCTTCCGGGAAGGAACTGACGATCAATATTGATTACAAGGTTATCCCCATCCTGAGTGACGGAACCAAAATTCTCGACACCGTGATCGTTTCCAAAACGATGAAGGTCAACATTCCTACTCCCAATACTCCGTTCTCTCCTTCAGAATCTTCTATACTGATTGCCAACGGGATTACCACGTTCACAGCAGCTGCTGTCCAGAACATTACCAAGCTGACTTTTCCGTTGCATACACCCAATTTCTCGGACCTCTTCTATTTCCCGAGTCTCGATTCACTCGACCTGACCGGCGAGGGACTGCAAAATGTGCTTCCCACCGTTACGTTCGACCGAAATGGAATGAAAACAACTGCAGGGGGAGGTGCATGGCAACCGTTCATGCTGAGGGTGGAAAAACCTGCCGACATGCGGATTGCCAGTATTGCATCGCTGACCGACCTTCTGGAATCGGGTCAACTGTCGTATGTCCGGTACATCCCCAAATCGATGCCGCTTGATGCCATTCTGGCACCCTATGTGGCTTCGGGTGTGGTTCATCTGGTGCAGGATAACGATCCGCTATACCCCAACGAAGTGTTTATCGAACCCCAGTTCTTTGTGAACGGAAAGGTGGTCGACAACAACTGGGAAATGTACAATTGGTACTCCGGGGATTTCCTCCCCAGACCAGGTTATAAGGATATCTCGAAATTCGATCCGCACAACGAAACTGTGAATGGCCAGCCGGTCAACCTGCACCTGGATCAACTGATCCAAAGTGACGGAAGCAACATATACCGATGCGTGATGCGGATGCGAAGCGCTTCCATGTCGTTTAACCTCCCCGTGGAGTATATGTTCGACAACCAAAGGTATAAAAAGCTTCGGTTTAAGATGTTTTGCGGAACTGATGCGGCGACTATGGCTGGAAGTAACAATGTCTTCCTGCAGCCGTGGATCAGACCGATGAACTATATGTGGAATTTTGGAAACCAAAGCTTGTACGGGCAGCAGAACTGGGATGTGTCACAACCTCAGTCTAACTGGATCCAGACAGCCCAGATACAGAATGAGTGGAAGGAGTATGTCATCGACATGACCCCCAATACAGGCGGGGATACCTCCAACCGGCGCAACCGTGCCATTGTATTCAACATTGGCCATGAGCCCTCCTCTTCATCATTCAGCTATAATGCAAGTAAACAGGTGGTTTGCTACCTGGCTGATATCCGTTTTACAAAGAATTAATTACTTAATAATCAGATCTGCAAAGGGTGGAGACGTTAGTCTTCACCCCTTGTTTGTTTTGTGCCAGGCCACTCTTTGATTGTTTGTTTTGAAAATTAAATGTGAAACAATATCTTTATCCTTTTTCAGGGATATCAGGAGTAAAAGCTGTGAAGTAATTTTAAAAACACTAAATCCAATCATGATGAAATCTTATTGCATGAAGAGACTTATTTTGTTTGCTGTGCTGGGAATGATTTTTACCAATGGAGCAACCGCAGGAGAAGCTCCCGGAGGTAATCCCGGGGATGACCCCAAAGCTTTTCTGGGGAAATGGACATTCAGCATTGGCTCAGGTTCAGTAGGCTGGCTGGAGGTCAGGCAGGAAAAGGGATACCTCGATGGCGACCTTCTATGGGGTGGCGGGAGTGTGTTGCCGGTTCCCTGGCTTTTTGTCTCGGGCAACACCCTGATGGTGGGCAGGGATGTACGGAAAGTTGTCCGTGAAAAAGACCAGGACGGCAAGGAAATCCGTTCGCATAGTTATCCTACCTGGGTACAAATCCGTTGTGAAGGGGATTGGATGACCGGGTATTACCTCCAGCCTGCCTCTTCGGGAGTGGGTTTAGACACTACCCGGGTGAAAGGCTTCAGGCTTCCGGAAGTACCGGCAGCACCCGACCTCAAAGCCGTCAAATATGGTAAACCTGAGAAGATGCTGGGAAGTAACAACCTTACCGGCTGGAGGCTCGTGGAAGGAAACCTGGCCAACGGGTGGTCCGTAGCCGATGGGGTGCTGACCAACAATCCCGTCCAGAAGGAAGGGGAGAGGCATATCCGGTATGGCAATATACGTACTGAAAGGGAGTATGAGGATTTTAACCTGAAGCTGGAAGTGAATGTTCCCAAGGGAAGCAACAGCGGGGTATACCTGCGCGGAAGGCATGAAATTCAGGTAAGTGACTCATACGGGCAACCGCTCGATTCCCATCATATGGGAGGCCTTTACAGCAGGGTTACTCCATCGGTGAACGCAGAGAAGCCTGCCGGTGAATGGCAGTCCATGGATATCACCCTTTGTGACCGTCATTTGACCGTGATTCTGAACGGCGTCACCATCATTGACAACAAGCCTGTTGACGGACCTACCGGCGGAGCCCTTACCCCCGATGTTTTTGCCCCGGGACCCATCTATCTCCAGGGTGACCATGGGAAAGTGTCGTATCGCAATATGGTAATCACCCCGATTTTGAAAAAATAATGTGAACCTGCTCTGAAAAGTAACTCTGACCCCTAAATCCCCTAAAGGGGACTTTTAAGTCTCAGATAATCAATATGGAATGCTTATGGGGGTCGGGACAAGTATAATTAAAGGATCAATTTCAAGGAGTGAACTCGTCGAATAAAAAGATTAACCGAAATGAATAAAAGTAATAATCTAAGGATTAGCCGGAGGCAGTTTATCGGGAAAACCTCTGCTGCCTTTGCAGGCATTACGATATTGCCCTCGCAGGTAGTGGCCGGACTGGGTCACCGGGCGCCTTCCGACAAGCTGAATGTAGCCGGAATTGGCTTCGGTGGCCGTGGGGCCAATGTCCTTGCCAATGTGGCGCGAACCGAAAATATCGTGGCACTGTGTGATGTGGACAGGAGTGAACGGGTGAACCGGGTGATTGCCCGCTATCCGGGAGCCGCCCTGCATACCGATTACCGGAAGATGCTGGAGACTCAAAAGGATATTGATGCAGTGGTCATCGGAACCCCTGACCATACCCATGCCGTCATCAGCCTCGCAGCGATGAAACATGGCAAGCATGTTTACACGGAAAAACCGCTCACCCATACGGTCCAAGAAGCCCGGGTACTCACCCTGGCAGCCCGTAAGTATAAAGTGGCCACCCAGATGGGCAACCAGGGACAGGCAAGGGATGAATCACGCCGTTTGCGGGAGTTGATATGGGATGGCGTGATCGGTCCCATCAGGGAGGTACATGTGTGGACCGACCGTCCCAACCGGGGACTCTCTGATACCTACTGGCCACAGGGAGTGAGAAGGCCGGCCGATACTCCGGCGGTTCCCGAAGGTCTGGATTGGGACCTGTTCCTCGGTCCTGCCCCCTTGCGGCCCTATCATCCCTCGTATCACCCTTTCAACTGGAGAGGGTGGTGGGACTTTGGCACCGGAGCATTGGGCGACATCGGCTGTCATTCGCTGGATCCGGTATTCAGGGCATTGAAACTGAAATACCCGCTGACGGTGCATGCGGTTTCCACAATGGTCAATGAAGAAACCTATCCGTTGGGCTCAATGGTCAGGTACGAGTTTCCTGCCCGAGGAGAGATGCCTGCGCTTACCCTTACCTGGTATGATGGCGGCCTCAGGCCACCCATGTTGAAAGGTTTGGAAGAAGGCATGAAAATGGGAGAAGGGGGTACCCTGTATGTGGGTGACAATGGCAAAATTCTGGACAATACCGTCCTGCCAAAATCGCTCAGGGATTCCTGGAAAGTTCCCCTACCTTCGATTCCTTCCTCCCCGGGGCACGAGATGGAATGGATCCTTGCCTGCAAGGGAGGATCGCCGGCAGGATCGAATTTCGACTGGGCTGGTCCCCTCACCGAAACGGTATTACTGGGAAATATCGCGTTGCGCAAGGAGATGCGGGAGTTCCAGACATTCCAGAGCCTTGCTTTTGATCCGGAAACCCTCACCATCACCAACAATGCCGACGCCAACAGGTTTATGCATTATGCCTACCGGGAAGGGTGGAGCCTGGAGTGATGAAAGCTGACACTGCCCGGAAATCTCAATTAATTCAAACCCTGAACAGAGGCTTGGTATTTTCCCTAATGGCTTGTCCGGCATATCATGCAACCGGAGCAGAGGATGCCGGACGGCAGATGCCCAATATCATTCTTATCAACATCGATGACATGGGTTGGCGGGATGTAGGCTTCATGGGGTCGGAATATTACGAGACTCCTCACCTCGACAAACTGGCAAGCCAGGGAATGATATTCACAAATGCTTATGCTGCAGCTGCAAACTGTGCGCCCAGCCGTGCGTCCATGATGAGCGGACAATGGACACCCCGGCATGGAATATATACTGTTGACAATTCAGACCGGGGAAAAGCCCGTGACCGCAAGCTGATCCCAACAACTAACCTGACTACCCTCGCCGATTCTATTTCCGTGATCCCTGAAATACTGCAACAAGCCGGATACAACACCTGCCATGCCGGGAAATGGCATCTAAGCAACAATCCGCTGTTGCGTGGATTTGATGTAAACATCGGCGGATGCCATGCCGGAAGTCCGGGCAGTTATTATCCACCCTATACCAAAGTGCCGCTTGAAGCGCCATCTGATGACTATTACCTGACAAACCTGATCATGGATAAGGTTCTCGGATTTATCGGATCTGAAAGAGAGAAGCCCTTCTTTCTCTATTATGCCCCATATGCGGTACACACCCCTATCAATCCGGTGAAGAGCCTGCTCCCAAAATATGAAAAGAAGTCAGCCTGGAATGGACAGAACAATGCCAGGTATGCCACCATGGTTGAAAATGTTGACACTCAGATTGGCCGCCTGATCGACATGTTGGAGCGGACCGGTCAAATAGAAAATACCTTTATCCTCTTTATTTCCGATAATGGCGGTGTTTACAACATTACCAAACAGTGGCCCCTCAGGGCCGGGAAAGGGTCACCCTATGAGGGGGGTATCCGGGAACCCATGTTTGCCTTCTGGAAAGGAAAAATTTCAGCAGGATCGAAGAGTGATATCCCCGTTACCAACATCGACTTTTTTCCTACTGCCTTGGGCTAAAATAAGTTGTCCCTTCGGGACGCAATCAAAAGAGTGTGACCTTAAAGCTTCAAATGCCACCATTTAATGCTGAAAATGCAGGAAATAAAAAAGGGCTGCATTGCTGCAACCCTTATAAACTCTTGATATTGTTTGTGGTGCCACCGGGAATCGAACCAGGGACACACGGATTTTCAGTCCGTTGCTCTACCTACTGAGCTATGGCACCCCGTTTTTTTGATGCGACAAAAATAGCTATTTTTTGAATATTGCAAAGCAAAAATTCACTTCTCTCCAATTTAAATTATTTCTGAATAGGAAAGAGGCGGTCATCCTCACCGCAGGCGGGGTCAGAGTTGCAGATCACAATTCCGGTTCACCATATCCCTTTTTGCCCCCAATGATTCGTAAAAGCCAATGGCGGAGGTATTCCAATCGGATACCTGCCAGCGCATAAGGTGGCACCCGGCAGATTTGCCGAGCTCCCTGACTGCCTCCAGCAGCCTGGTGCCCGTCCCGCTTCCCCGGTAGCCGGGTTGTACATAGAGGTCGTCCATGTAAATCCCCTTGCCACTCCAGGTGAAATAGGTGAAGAACCAGGTGGCGTACCCGATGAGGATTCCACCGGGATCCACCGCCACAAAGCAGTGGAGAAACCCCGCTTCGGATTTCATCCGTTCCGGAGTGTTGACCATCAGCTCCGGTAACTTCTCATATTCCGCAAATTCAGCAAAGAGCTCCAGTAACCGTGGAAAATCGGCTTCAGTGGCGTGTCGAATTGTGATGTTCTCCATATAATTGTTATTTGTGATTCGGTGATCCTGTGATTCGGTGATCCTGTGATTCGGTGATCCTGTGATTCGGTGATCGGTGCCTGAACGTTATCGGTTGCCGGTTATCGGTCTGGAACCTGGAACCTGGAACCTTTGAACGATTTTTGAACGGCCAGTAGGGCCTTTGAACGCCCAGGCGAAGCCGAAGGCTTTGAACAACCATTGAACAGCCCGCAGGGCGTTTGAACCTTTGAACGCCGAAGGCTCTGAACCTCGACCTCGACCTCAACCCATTTAACGATTTAATGATTTATCGATTTAACGATTGATCGATTTTAAAACAAATCAGCAAATCAATCAATCAACAAGTCGACAAATGGGTTCCTTAACCCTGGGCATAGTCCAGCAGTCTGGCAAAATTGTCCCCTTCCCCAAGCATTTTGTGGTCGGCATCGAGCATGTCGTACCCGGCAATCTTACCGGGAGCAATCCACCGGGCAGTGTGATGCTCGGTAAGCTCCATGGTTCCGCCTGTCCACCGGCAAAGATAGGGGAAAAGCCGGACCACCTTTTCTCCATAGGCATGGGTGACCGGATTAAGCTCGTCGTCAATGCCGATTTCTATCCTGAGTTCCTCTCTGATCTCCCGGACCAGCGCCACTTCACGACTCTCTCCCGGCTGGATCTTGCCGCCTGGAAACTCCCATTTCCAGGGGTGACCTGAGTGAATCCCATGTTGTGTGACAAGCAATTTTCCCTGTCGAACGATCAGGGCACAGACAACCTCTTTTTCCATTTCCTAAAAATAGGAAGATTTCAAAAATCAAACCCGATAAATCCTTATTTTTGATCTCCATGACGAAAAATGAACTGATCAGTCTGATGGGATCGTGGGAAAATCTATTTCTGCTGAACCAGAGTTCTCCCGATCCGGACGAGTATTTGCCGTTACTGATGGAGATTGCCCTGGAGGGGAGAGATACTGCCAGCTGGCGGGCTACTTGGGCTGCAGATAAAATTGTGGAAAAGCATCCCGGTGCGGTGCTCCCGTGGCGGAATATCATCATTCAAGCCTTGCCCGGGATCAGGCATGGCGGCAAAAGGCGGCAGCTGATGCGCATGATCACCCGTTGTGGGATACCGGACGATTCCGCGGGTATGCTTTTTGACTATTGTCAGGAACGGTTGTTCCTTCAGGAAGAGAAAACGGCAGTCAAGGCATATGCCATGGAAATTCTCTACAACATCTCCGGACAGGAACCTGCGCTGAAGGAGGAGGTGGTGGAAACCCTGGAACAGGTGATGGAACAGTACACCGGAGCGGGAATAGTGGCGCGGGCCAGGAAAATTGTAATCCGGTTGCGGAAAGAAATCCAACAAAGGTGAAACCTTTTTCCTACCTTTGGCCCCTCTTAAATCAATCATGGTCAGTCAGGAATATTTAACACATACTTTCAACAACGGGATCCGTCTGATCCACCAGTACAGTGATTCCCAGGTTGGTCACCTGGGCGTAATCCTCAATACCGGTTCACGCGATGAGACTGAGGAGGAGCATGGAATTGCCCACTTTATTGAACATTGCATTTTCAAGGGAACAGTAAAGAGAAAAGCTTATCATATTCTCAGCAGGATGGAGGATGTGGGCGGCGAACTCAACGCATACACCACCAAGGAAGAGACGGCGCTCTATGCCACCTTCCTGGCGGAAGATTATCCCAGGGCCGCGGAGCTGCTGAGCGACATTCTGTTCAACAGCACCTATCCGGAAAAGGAACTAAAACGGGAAAAGGAGGTAGTGGTGGAGGAGATCAATTCATACAAGGATACTCCTTCGGACCTTATTTTTGATGATTTTGATGAACTGGTGTTCGATGGTCATCCCATCGCCCGGAATATTTTAGGAACTTTTGAGAGTGTGCGCCGTTTCGGACAGGAAGATATTTTCCGCTTTATCCGGAACAATTACCATACCGATCAGATGGTGATCAGTTCGGTAGGAAATCTTGAACCTCAGAGGCTGATTGCACTGGTGGAGCGCTATTTCGGCAAAGCCCCGGAAAAGTTGAGGGTTCACCAGCGGGAGGCTTTCACCGGTTACCGGCCGCGGGAACGCAGCGAAGTGAAGGATACCTATCAGACGCACTGCATCATTGGCAACATAGCCTACGACAGCATTCATCCCCGCCGGGTGGTGATGATCCTGCTCAACAACCTGCTGGGCGGACAAGGGATGAATTCACGGCTCAACCTGGCATTGAGGGAGCGCAAGGGCATGGCATACAATATAGAATCTTCCTACAATTCTTTTTCTGATACCGGACTTTTCAATGTGTACTTTGGTACCGACAATGAGAATTTTGAGAAGGCGCTTGATATTATTTACAAGGAATTCAGGATCCTGAGGGAGAAAAAGCTGGGGAGTCTCCAGCTGGTCAGGGCACAACGGCAAATGATCGGACAACTGGCCATCGCCGGAGAGAACCACGAAGAGCTGATGCTGACCATCGGGAAAACCTTCCTTTTTTACAACCAGGTGGATCCCTTCCGGGTAGTCTACAAAAAAATTGAAGCGGTAACTGCAGAACAAATCCTTGAAGTGGCCCACGAAATTCTGGATCCGGCGCAAATGAGCCTCCTGATTTACCGCTGAAGGATAAAGGTTGCAAAGAAATTTTTTCTTGTCGCCCTGGCGTCTTTGCGGTGAAAAAACAATATTATCTTTGCTTTTGTGCATGGACAGTAGCAATAAATATGTGGAGACGCCCCTGATGAAGCAGTATTATGCCATCAAGGCAAAGCATCCTGATGCGGTCTTGCTTTTCAGGGTAGGCGATTTTTATGAGACTTTCGGGGACGATGCGATAAAAACGGCAGATATCCTGGGTATTACGCTTACGCGCCGGGCCAACGGAGCAGCCAGCTATGTGGAACTGGCGGGATTTCCTTACCATGCCCTCGATACCTACCTGCCCAAACTGGTCAGGGCCGGACAGCGTGTAGCCATTTGCGAGCAGCTGGAAGATCCGAAACTGACCAAAACGATTGTCAAACGGGGAATTACAGAAATGGTTACCCCCGGCGTATCCATCAACGACAACGTTCTCGACAACCGGGAGAATAATTTCCTGGCTTCTGTTCATTTTGACCGGAAAAATGCCGGAGTGGCCTTTCTGGATATTTCCACCGGGGAATACCTGACTGCCCAGGGGAGTTATGAATATGTCGACAAGCTGCTGAGTTCGTTTCAGCCCAAGGAGGTGCTGTACCAGCGGGGAAGATCCCAGGAATTCAATGAGATTTTCGGTACCAGGTATTTCACCTTTAACCTCGATGACTGGGTATATACCCATGATGCGGCTTTTGACAGGCTTACCCGCCATTTTCAGGTTAAATCGCTGAAGGGATTCGGGATCGACAATCTGCAGCTGGGGATCATTGCCTCAGGGGCGATTCTCTGGTACCTCGATCTCACCCAGCACAAGCAGGTTTCCCACATCAGGAATCTCGGCAGGATTGAGGAAGAGCATTATGTGTGGCTCGACCGGTTCACCATCAGGAACCTCGAGTTGTTTCATACGTTGTACGAAGGAGCCCAGTCGCTTCACCAGGTGATCGACCGCACAATTTCCCCGATGGGTTCACGTCTGTTGCGCCGGTGGATCGCCCTTCCGCTGAAAGATCCTGCACCGATCACCGAACGCCACGATGTGGTGGAATCTTTCCTCAGGGACGAAACGTTGAAGGAAAATGTCGAAGCGCATTTCCGGTTGGTAGGGGACCTGGAAAGGCTGATCTCCAAAGTGGCGGTGGGACGGATCAACCCACGGGAGGTACAGCAGGTGAAAAATTCGCTCAATGCCATCATTCCGGTAAAAGCGGCTTGCGCAGCTTCAGGGAATAAAACCCTTCTGCGGTTTGCCGAGCAGCTGAATCCCTGTGACACCATCAGGGAAAGGATCCGGAAAGAGCTTACCGAAGACCCTCCTGTGCTGGTCAGCCGTGGCAAGGTGATCGCATCAGGAGTATCTCCTGAACTCGATGAGTTACGTGAACTGGCTTTCTCAGGAAAGGATTACCTGGCCCGGATGCAAAAGACCCTCTCCGATCAAACAGGCATCACCTCACTGAAAATCAGCTTTAACAATGTGTTTGGGTACTACCTCGAAGTACGGAACACCCATAAGGAGAAGGTTCCGGCAGAATGGATCAGGAAGCAGACGCTCGTCGGGGCTGAAAGGTACATCACCGAAGAGTTGAAGGAGTACGAGACGAAGATTCTCGGTGCCGAGGAGAAGATCCAGGAGCTGGAAAACCGGCTTTTTAACGAACTGGTACTGGCATTGTCGGAATATATTCCGGCTATTCAGCTTAATGCGGCTGTGATTGCACGGATCGACTGCCTGCTTTGCTTCAGCACCTGCGCCCGGGAATACAACTATCACCGGCCGGAGATCAACGATACCACAATCCTTGAAATCAGGGAAGGGAGGCACCCTGTAATTGAAAGGTTGTTGCCGGTGGGGGAATCCTATATCGCCAACGATGTCCTGTTAGACCAGGATGAGCAGCAGATTATGATCATTACCGGTCCTAATATGGCGGGTAAGTCGGCCCTGCTCCGTCAGACAGCCCTGATCGTCCTGATGGCCCAGATGGGGAGTTTTGTTCCGGCAGCTTCAGCAAAAATCGGCATAGTCGATAAAATTTTCACGAGGGTTGGGGCTTCCGACAATATTTCGCTGGGCGAATCCACTTTCATGGTGGAGATGAACGAAGCGGCCAGCATCCTGAACAATATTTCGAACCGGAGCCTGATCCTGCTCGACGAGCTGGGCAGGGGAACCTCTACCTACGACGGGATCTCCATCGCATGGTCCATTGTGGAGTATCTCCACGAACATCCCCGGGCCAGGGCGAAAACCATGTTTGCCACCCATTACCACGAGTTGAATGAAATGGAAGCATCTTTCAACAGGGTGAAGAATTTTAATGTGTCGATCAAGGAGTTGGGGAACAAGGTGATTTTCCTCCGGAAGCTGGTTCCGGGAGGGAGTAACCATAGTTTCGGGATCCATGTGGCGGCCATGGCAGGGATGCCCCGAAGCGTGGTGCAACGGGCCGGGGAGATACTGGAGCAACTCGAGAACAAGGAACAAAACGAGAATCTGGCCAAACCCCTGCAAACCATCCGGACAAACCGGGAGGGAGTACAACTCAGCTTTTTTCAGCTTGACGATCCGGTGCTGAAGCAGATTCGCGACGAAATCAAAAATCTGGATATCAATACGCTGACACCACTCGAAGCACTGAATAAGCTGAATGAGATCAAAAAGCTGACGGGACTTAAATAAAACAGGAAAAATTTGGGGAATATTTGCTGAAAAACAAAATTGATTTATATTTGCAACGCGAAACAAAAGTTCATTGCAAACCGGGAATGCCGGAACATTATGCGGGAATAGCTCAGTTGGTAGAGCACGACCTTGCCAAGGTCGGGGTCGCGAGTTCGAGTCTCGTTTCCCGCTCAAAAAATTTATCGATTTGTTGATTTATTGATTTATCGATTTGTTGATTTTCGAACCAAGT
>CAYYJE010000037.1:0-3101 GCA_964472165.1 uncultured Prolixibacteraceae bacterium
GCCTGCCGCCGGATTGTAAGCGGAACAGTCTCCTTTACCAGCGACAAAAACCAGACGTGGAGCATTGATTATGGTGACGGGGATTGCGACAACCTGGCCGTTATAACGAAAAACGGGGAATCCAGAACCATTAACCTGAAAAAACGGTAATCTCTTGATCCCTTGATTATCGGGGTGAACAATCAAAGGAATTATTTATTCCTGATTTTCTCCCTGATCTTCCAGGCATCCAGGTCAAATTGCCGGTTCAGCTTATAGAGGATGCCCTTTTCGGTGAAGAGCGGCTGGATAATTCCGATTACGATGCAGTCGGCGAGAAGTAATTCTGCCTTCCGGTAAGGGAGCGAGCCTTTCCGGGCAAGTGCCGAAACCGTGATAAAATCGTTCAGGTCGAGGTATTCGAGAAGGAATTTCCAGGATTCATCAAAACGTACCAATACTCCCTCACTGCTTTTCCTTTTTTGCCATGAATCAATCAAAACCCTGGGGGCCAACCGGTTCTCATCATGGTGCCGTACCCACACATTCCATGTACCATTTTCATCCCTGGCAAAATGAGGTTTGTCAGGACTGGCTTCCACCCTGACTTCCAGCACGGTTCTCCCTTCGGCATTCCACTGCCGCACACTAAAGGGGATTGGGGGATCGCTGTAAATCCGGGCTGCTGATTCTGCCATGTAATACTCCTCTTCGGACTGAACGCCCACAATGTGTCCGTTATCCTTCACGCCGATCAGCAAAATACCTCCTTCGCTATTGGCGAAAGCCACCAGCGAACGGGCTATCTTCCGGGAATCACTGATGCAGAATTTGAAATCCTGCCTTTGGTGCTCCCCTTCCCTGATCATTTTGTACAACTTCGTTAACATAGGTTCTCAATCAGGTTCATGCGGCACTCCCTGCAATCAAATTCGATCCTGTACTTTTTGTTTTCGTCAGCCAGGAACAACGGTTCTTCCCATGGAGGAATGCTTCCGGGTTTTTCTGCGGGACAGAAACCCATCTGGTATTTCAGGCAGTGTTTCATGGTCATGAGCCGCCGGCCCCTGATATCACGGGCAATTTCAAGCGCCGGTTCCACACTGGTGACCCCGTGTTTTTGATAAAACTGCCTGGCTAAACCATTGGATACATTTCCAAGCCATGTCAGCTCGGTCACCGGATACACAGCTTCAGGATCCCTGATACCCGGAACCAGCCGGGGCAGGCATCCAGCCCTGAAATCCTCAAAAAAGGCAATAAACTCCCTTCTGATGCCATTGATTACTGAAACGGGAAGAAAAAGCGAATGGTCCCAATTAAACTCCACAGCAGTAATCTCAAAGAGGGTATCTCCTGATTTTGACAGTTGCTCCCGCATCACCGTTTCCGCTTTCCGGCCGTCACGGGCCGGCATGTGGTCTGCCGGAAATTCCCTGGCACAGGTAATTCCATCCTCATCAGTTCCTGTCAGCCTTATACCGGCTGACGAGGGTTCAACCTGCAACTTCATGCCGATTTTCCTGCAGGTACGGCTGTTCTTAAGCAGGGTGACAAATGCATGGTCATAATTCCTGTAAAGTACGGTTCCCTGTGGCAGCTCCACCGGTTCAGCCCATTTGACCAGGTTTCCTTCTGCTGTGTTGACCTTAAGGCCCTGCAAAATTCCTTCCTGGTCATAATAGGCAATCCCATCGTTGTTACTCAGGGGCTTTTCTGCATCTACCCAGGCCTGGAGGCCGCCCGACTTTCTTATTGTGGCAACCCTTTCCCCGGCAGATTTGGGTGTATCAAAACTGACAATTCCTTTATGGCGGCCATGCAGGAAATAGGAGCTGCCCCCCCTGGAAAAACTCCGGGCAGGGTCAGGTTCGAAATCAAAGAATACCCTGCCGGAAGAACCGCGTAAATATTCCCGGTTACCCTCCAGAAATGCATCCAGTTTTCCGCGGTAAAGGGCTGTTATATTTTTAACATAATTTTCATCCTTAAGGCGCCCTTCGATTTTAAAACTGGTGATGCCTGCCCTGGCCAGATCAGGGAGGTAATCGGACAAATCAAGGTCTTTGAGTGAAAGGAGGTGTTTGTTCCGGACGACGACTTTACCGGCGGCATCGATCAGGTTCCAGGCCTTCCGGCAGGGTTGGGCGCACACTCCCCGGTTTCCGCTCCTGTTTCCTGCAGCCAGGCTGAGGTAGCACTGGCCACTCATGCTCACACACAATGCCCCATGCACAAAAGCCTCCAGCTCGACCCCCGTCTGCTGTCTGATTCCGGCGATCTGCCGGAGTGTCAGCTCGCGGGCGAGGACCACGCGGGTAAACCCTGCTTTTTCCAGAAACCGGATATTTTCGGGAAGGAAGTTGTTCACCTGGGTGCTGGCATGGAGGGCAACAGGAGGGATGTCCATTTCCATAATCGCCATATCCTGAATGATGAGGGCATCAATACCGGCATCCACAAGCTGGTATATCATCCGTCTGGCTTCTTCCAGCTCATTGTCAAACAAAATGGTATTCAGGGCTGCGTATACCCTTGCATGATACCGGTGGGCATACCGGATAAGTTTCCCGATCTCTCCGACAGAACTTCCTGCCGCAGCCCGGGCACTGAAGCGCGGGGCGCCGATATACACCGCGTCAGCCCCGTAGTTGATGGCTGTAATCCCCGCATCTCCGTTTCGTGCCGGCACCAAAAGCTCCAGTTTTTTCACTTCATCCACTCAAAAGTCATATAATGATCGGCTGTCATCCCCAGGTTCCGGTAAACCTGGTGGGCAGTCCCGTTCGATTTGTCGGCATAGAGGCGGATTCCCCGCAATCCACTGTCATTCTGCACCATATCCTGCAGATACCGGTACATTACTTTATAGGCTCCAAGGCGCCGGAATTGCGGCAGGACATACACCGACTGGATCCAGAGTACAGTGCCGTTCCGCCAGTCGCTCCATTCGTAGGTTGTCAGAAGGCTGCCGATTATTTCCCCGTTCCTTTCCGCCACATAATAACATCCCAGGGCAGGATTCCCGAAAACCGCCTTCACTCCTTCTCCCACCACACCAGGATCAAGTTTCATCTGTTCTGTTTCCAGCGCCATTGCCAGCTGAAATCCGGCAATCGTGG
>CAYYJE010000037.1:3201-7528 GCA_964472165.1 uncultured Prolixibacteraceae bacterium
CTGTCGCTCCCTCGCTCCCTCGTCTTTTCATCCCTTCGTTCTCTAAGTCTCTTAGTCTCTTAGTCTCCAAGTCTCCAACTCCTCCCAATATTCCACAGCTCTTCTGGTATGGGGGATCACAATTGTGCCTCCCACCAGGTTGGCTACGGAAAAAATCTCAAATAGCTCAGCTGTGGTAACTCCCAATTCATGGCATTTCCCCAGATGGTACCGGATGCAATCGTCGCAGCGCAGTACCATCGAAGTGGCAAGCCCCAGCATCTCCTTTGTTTTCCCTGACAAAGCCCCGTCCTGGTAAGTCAGGGTATCGATGCTGTAAATCCGTTTCATAACTTTGTTGTCGGCGGCCAGGATTTTGTCGTTCATCCGTTGGCGGTAGCTGTTGAATTCGTCAACTAGTTTTCCCATCGTATATTGTAAAAAACGTTTCAATGAAAATGATCCATGAATCTCATGCCTGGTTTACAAGCTGCCTGCACCGCCGGTTTCTTCCAGATGTCCGATCAGGGTGGTCTGTGTGCACCCCGTAATCCTCACTGTTACCAGGTCTCCCTTCCGGGTATTTTCAGCCGGGAATACCACCACCTTATTCTGGGATGACCGTCCGAACAACATCTGCTCCGATTTTTTGGAGACTCCTTCCGCCAGCACCTCAAAAGTGTTGCCCACATCTTCCTTGTTTTTCTGATGCGATATTTTATTCTGCAGGTGAATGATCTCCTCCAGCCGCCTTGCTTTCACGGCTTCAGGAACGTCATCGGGAAGGTGTTCGTGCGCGTAGGTACCCGGCCGTTCAGAATATTTGAACATAAAGGCCATGTCGAAGCGGACCTCTTCCATTAAACTCAGGCTCAGTTGATGGTCCTCCTCAGTTTCTCCACTGAAGCCGCAAAATATATCGGTTGAAATTCCGCATCCGGGGATAATTTCGCGGATAGCCCTGATCCGGTCGAGGTACCATTCCCTGTCGTATTTCCGGTTCATCAGTTTCAGTATCCGGGAGCTGCCCGATTGTACCGGCAGATGAATGTGTTTACAAATGTTGGGGTGATCCGCGATGATTCTGAGTATGGCATCGCTCATATCTTTCGGGTGGGAAGTAGTAAACCGGATTCTCATCCCCGGAAAGGCTTCGGCCGTCATTTCCAGTAATTCCCTGAATCTTACTGGTTTTCTTTCTTCCGCGGGATGCCACTTGTAGGAGTTGACATTCTGACCCAGAAGCGTTATCTCCTTGTATCCTTTCAAATCCAGATCGCCAATTTCGCTGAGAATATCCTTTGGATTCCGGCTCCGTTCCCGGCCCCGGGTATAAGGAACAATACAATAGGTGCAAAAGTTATTGCATCCGCGGGTTATGCTCACAAATCCTGAAATCGCCGAATCCCCGATTCTCACGGGAGTGATTTTGTCGTACGTTTCAATTTCCGACAGCTCCACATTTATCGCCTTCACCCCGCGGGCTGCCTTTTCGAAAAGATAGGGCAGGTCACGGTATGCGTCCGGACCTGCGACCAGATCAACTGCCTTATGCCGGAGGAAATCATCACCCAGCCGCTCTGCCATACAACCTATCACCCCCACAATCAATCCATTCCGCTTCCGCTTGTAACTGCCGAATAAATCAAGCCGGCCCCAGATCCGTTGCTCTGCATTGTCACGCACCGAACAGGTGTTGACCAGGATGGCGTCTGCCTCTTCGGCTGAGGCGGCCAGGGTATACCCCTTATCCCTTAATACCGAGGCAACCACTTCACTGTCTGCCACATTCATCTGGCAACCGTAAGTTTCTATATATAATTTTCCGGCCATTTATACGTTCTTTGAGGGGACAAAAGTAGGGGAAATTTAATTTCACCCCAAATAATCTTTTTTTATCCAGGCTTATTTAATTGTAAAATGAATGGATGAACAGGCTGAAATATTCCATCATTTTGATATTCTGCATATATTTGCGCCTTGCATACCGCAAAAATGAAAAGAATTCTGATACTGTTCACCTTTCTTCTGCTGGCAGGTCCGGGAAATGCACAGACAGTCAGCAGTGAGACCACATCCTACAGCCAATCGTCCGATATTTTCAGGAGGAATGACCAGGATCCCAGGCTCTCGGAACTGGTAAGGCTGCACGTGAGGCGCAACCAGCAGGGTGGAAAGATGCAGGGATTCAGGGTTGAAATCTTCTTCTCATCAGAATTGAACGCCCGTCAAAAAGCACAGCATATCAAAAGTGAGTTTCTCTCTTCTTATCCCGATATCAATGTGTATATCACCTATGTTTCGCCTGATTTCAAAGTCAGGGTTGGTGATTTCCGGACGAAAAATGAGGCCCTCAAGCTGATGAACGAGATTCAGTACAGGTTTCCCAAAGCCTTTGTTGTACCAGATCTGATCGAGTTACCCAGGTTATTTTAATAAATCTTCTTTCTGATGAGCGAAATGATCAAGCATGAATGTGGAATTGCACTGATCAGGTTGCTTAAACCCATGACTTATTACCATGAGAAGTACGGTACCTGGAAGTACGGGCTGAACAAACTTTACCTGCTCATGGAAAAGCAGCACAACCGCGGACAGGATGGGGCAGGCATGGTGAATATCAAAATGCGGCTTGAACCGGGACAGGAGTACATCACCAGATACCGTTCGACTGACCAGAATTCCATCAAAAATGTCTTCGACAAGGTACAAAAGGCCTACTCAAAAGCTTTCAGGGAGGAACCGGACAGTGTTTCCCCTGAATGGATATACAACCACCTTCCGTTCACGGGAGAATTATTTCTGGGGCATCTGAGGTATGGAACCTTCGGGCGCAACAGCATTGAATTCGTTCACCCCGTGATGCGGCAGAACAACTGGAAATCGCGGAATCTGGTGCTGGCGGGCAACTTCAACCTCACCAATACCGACGAATTGTTCAGAAAACTGATTGACCTTGGGCAGCATCCGAAAGCCTATACCGATACAGTCACCGTGCTTGAAAAAGTAGGGCATTTTCTGGATGAAGAAAACCAGCTGCTTTTCAGGAAGTATAAGAATGAAGGGTATACCAACAGGGAGATTTCCCCCCTGATTGAGAAAAACCTGAACATCCGCAACCTGTTGGAGCGATCGTCGAAGGACTGGGACGGGGGCTATGCCATTGCCGGACTGATCGGGCATGGAGATGCGTTTGTGGTTCGTGACCCTTGGGGAATCAGGCCGGCATTTTACTACCAGGATGAGGAAATTGTGGTGGCAGCCTCTGAACGGCCTGTTATTCAAACCGTCATGAATATCCCCTACGACCAGGTGCGGGAAATAAAACCCGGCCATGCCTTGATTGTCAAAAAAGAGGGGCACATTACGGAAGAGATGATTCGGATTCCGCAGGAACGGTCGTCCTGCTCCTTTGAACGGATCTATTTCTCAAGGGGAAGCGACAAGGATATTTACAATGAGCGGAAAGCGCTTGGCCGGTTGCTTGCTCCGGTAATTCTTGCCCGGACAAATTATGATTTTGAGAATACCATTTTTTCCTATATCCCCAACACCTCTGAAACCGCCTTTTACGGAATGATTGAAGGGATCAGGGAATACCTTGCCGGTTGGAAAATCATGGAAATCAGGCGCAAAAACGGATCGCTTACCGATCAGGAGATCATGGAAATCATTTCTGTTGAACCAAGAGTCGAAAAGATCGCGGTCAAGGATGTCAAGCTTCGCACTTTCATTGCAGACGAAAACAGCCGGCACGACCTGGTGGCCCATGTATACGATGTCACTTACGGGGTGATACGGGAAGACAACGACACTTTGGTAATTATCGATGATTCGATTGTCAGGGGGACCACCCTGAAAAACAGCATCATAAAAATCCTCGACCGGCTTCACCCCCGAAAAATCATCATCGTTTCGTCAGCTCCTCAAATCAGGTATCCCGATTGTTATGGCATTGACATGACCCGTCTCGACAGCTTTGTGGCTTTTAACGCCGCCATTGAACTCCTTCGTGAGAAGGGGATGGAAAAAGTGATCGAAACGGTTTATCAAAAATGCAAGGAACAGGAAAACCTGCCCAAAGAAGAGATGATAAACTATGTAAAAGATATTTACAAACCATTTACTTATGAGGAGATTTCCGGCAAGGTCAGCCAGCTGGTAGTCCCTGAAGGGTGCAGGTCAGAAGTGAAAATTGTATACCAGACCGTGGAAAACCTGCATCTGGCTTGTCCGAACGATACCGGAGACTGGTATTTTACAGGCAACTATCCCACTCCCGGAGGAAACCGCGTGGTCAACGCCTCTTTCATCAACTTCATCGAAAAACGGGAAGGAAGAAGCTACT
>CAYYJE010000037.1:7628-24563 GCA_964472165.1 uncultured Prolixibacteraceae bacterium
GTGTCAATCTCCTTTTCCCGCAGGTAGGTTTCGATATGGCGGTCTCTTTTCACCTCATAAATATCACTCACCGTGACGATAATTCCGGTTTCCAGCACATTTCCGAACCCTTTGTGCAGCACGGTTCCGAAAGTTTTCATCGAAGGTGAAACATTCATGTAGGAATTGAAGAGCGGAGGAATATTCTCGCCGTACTGCCTCACTGACTGCACCAGGATTTTGTAATCCTCCTTGTAATCGTTTCCTGTGAAAATGGTTTCCATTTTAGGTATATCGATATGAAATTCGAACGGGTCGATCGGATAAACCAGGTTTTCGCGGTCGCGGAAGTATTTCAGGAAGAAATACTGGATAAGGTTTCTGGCCTCGGTGTGAAAATGGGCATACATGGTTACTTTTCCGAAGAAGTATTTGAGTTCCGGATAATCGACCGTGAGGGCTCCCACCCCATCCCATAGATTGTCAAGGGCATAGAGTGCTTTTGCCCCGGCTTTGCTGGATTGATACGCGGGTGTGACAAATGAACGGCCAAGTTCTACGGTATAAGGTATGTAATCCCTGCAGAAAAGCTCAGAAAAATTGAATAATTCAGTGGTAGCCAGCTTAATTCTCCCGTTGCTGTCGCGGGCAGCCTCTGCACAATGAATAAACCGGTACCCGCCCATAATCTCCCGTGCATCAGGATCCCACACGATCAACTGTTTATAGGGAACTTCCGACACATCGTATTCATCAATATCCTGTTCTTCCCCTGTACCACCACCTGCAGCACGAAAAGTCGCCTCACGCAACCTCCCGATTTCCCGCATCAATACGGGAGAATCCTTATGGGAAAAAATGTAAATCTCATTACTCCCCTTATTCGTTTTGCGCATCAGTTTGTCGGAGGTAAGTTCTGCGATTACCTCCTCCACAGGTGCTGGTGCTATGATTTCTTTCATTGTCAGAGAAATTCATGAATAACCGCACAAAAATAAAAAAAAACTATGCCTGATGGACAGACCCCCTGCCTATTTTTCAGGATTAAATGCGGAGGGAAGATTGTAAACCACCTGCTTTACATATCCGGCCCATTCCCGGTGGCTTCGGCTGCGGTCAAAAACCGTCCAGGGTATCGGCTCTCCAAAATAAAGCTTGATATTCTGCTTCCGGTGCCGGTAGGTTTCATCAGGCAGGAGAAACATTTCCAAATTCCAGCTGATTCCCAACTTCTTGCGCCATTTAGCCACAAAATAAAACCGGTCGGAATTTCTTCCGCTGATAAAGACGGGAATGACATCACGGTGATATTCGATCGCTTTGGTGATAAAATGTTTCTGCCACTCCAGGTCTGTAATCTTCCCCTTCACCTTCCGTGACGCCAGTCCCGAAGGGAAAATCAGAATCTGCTTTCCGGATGTGTAGGCTTCCTTCAGCAAAAGGGCAGCATCCCGGCTGTTGCTCCCGTGATGGTTGACCGGAACGAACACAGGCTGAAGCGGTGGAAGACTCATCAACACATCATTGACCAAAAACCTGAATTCCCCCAGTCGCTTATACACATTTTCCATCAGCAGGAGAGAATCAAATCCTCCCAAAGGGTGATTCCCCGCAAAAATGTAGCTCCCGGTCGAAGGAATATGCTCCGCACCAAACACCTCCTCTGTAATTTCAAAATCCTTCACGGAGGCAGTCACAAAATCCATCCCACTCAAATGACCGTATCTGATGACAAACCCATTGATAAAATCGAGGCGCATAATCCTGTGTATCAAACGATAGACAAATCCCGGAATCAACCTGGCCAAGCCGGGATTCTTCTCCCTGAAAATCGCCCTGATGTCAATCGGCTTAAGTTCCGGATGCGTGCTTTCAGAAACCATCATACAATCATTTGGTTTTTCAGAACAAAATTAATGGGGAAATCGAATTTCCACTACACTTTCTGAAAGAACCTGCTCCTTTTTAATCCGTCATGTAAGTTGTACACGCCATTTTTATCAACACGTCTTTCTATCACAAATTTTTAGAAACTAAAGAATTACTAATGTTATCCGACTGGGATACCCAGCCTTGTGAACAGTTTATCAACAGTTTATCAACAAGGTAGGATTTTATTTAAGTGGAATAAAATGGAATAAACTGTAATGATGTGGAATATAATTTATACTTTTACTTCATCAAAAAGAGTTTTCGACGATGATCCGATTTTCCGCCAGATACAGTGCATTGATTGACGACAAGGGAAGGGTAGTTCTTCCTGCGGCGCTCAAGAAGGCTATGGGTAAGCTTGCGGAAGAGCCTCTGGTGATTGAGAAGGACATTTACAAAGCCTGCCTGAACATATTTCCGCAGCAGTTTTGGAATGAGCGCCTCGACAAGATTGAAAAACAGCTCAACCCCTTCAATGAGGAGGATGACGATCTTTTGGCCGACCTGTATGAAAATTTCACCACGGTTACGATGGCTCCGAACGGAAGGATAAACATTCCATCCGATTTCATGGAATTTGCCACGATTTCCCGCGACGTGATTTTTGTAGGCAAGGGGCAGTCCATCACCCTGTGGAATGAGCAAAAATACAATGAAGTAAAAGAATCACGCAAGCCACTCCGTGATATGTTCAGGGAGCGGCTTTCCGGGCAACAGGAAAACGGTCAGCCATGAACCAGTTTCACACACCCGTATTGTTGAGCCAGAGCGTAGAAGGGCTGGACATTCGCCCGGGTGGCATTTATGTGGATGCCACTTTCGGGGGAGGCGGCCATTCCAGGGAGATCCTCAACCGGATGGAAGGTGGAAAATTGCTGGCTTTCGACCAGGATGAGGCAGCTGCCGGAAATCTCTTTCACGACGACCGGTTGATTTTTATTCGCCAGAATTTCCGTTTTCTGAAGAATTTCCTCCGCTTTTACCAGGTGGAGCAGGTTGATGGAATATTGGCTGACCTGGGCGTCTCGTCGCACGATTTTGACGAAGCCGACAGGGGTTTTTCTTTCCGGTATGACACACCCCTGGATATGCGGATGAACCGGAAAGCCGGAATTACAGCTGCAACGATTGTGAACGGGTACAGTGAACAGCAGCTCATTTCAGTTTTCCGGAAGTATGGTGAAATTCAGAACGCCGGCAGGCTTACATCGGCAATCCTTGAAACCCGCATGGCCGGGGAGATCCACACCACAGGGCAGCTGATCCAGGCTATCCGCAGGTGCATACCCCGGCCTACCGAGAAGAAATACCTGGCACAGGTGTTCCAGGCTTTGCGGATCGAAGTCAATGAAGAGATGGCTGCGCTGGGTGAATTTTTGGAAGCATCAAAGGAAGTTCTGAAAACCGGAGGCCGGATGGTAATCATCACATACCACAGTCTGGAAGACCGGATGGTAAAACACTTTTTTAAATCAGGAAACCTGGAAGGCCTGACTGAACAGGACTTTTACGGCAATTTCATGACTCCGTTCAGGCTCATCAACCGGAAAGTAATCGTTCCCGGGGAGAGTGAGGTGGCAGAAAATCCCCGTTCGCGAAGTGCAAAACTCAGAATTGCAGAAAAAACAGAAGCATAATGGCAGAGAAAAAAAATACCGGGAAGAAACATCTGACGGGTGTCAGTTCCTTTTTGCGGGGGACTATCCTTACTGACGAAAGGATTACCCGACAGTTTCCCTTTGTCATATTTCTGGTAATCATGGGTTTACTGATGATCACCAACCGTTACCGCTCTGAAAAAGTGATCCGTGAGATCGAAGTTTTACAGGATACCATTGATGATTTACGTTCCCAGTCTATCACCAACTCGGCCAGACTGATGCACATGAGTAAGCCGTCAGAGGTGGTTCAGAAGGTAAAAAGTGCAGGATTGGGACTGGAAGAACAGGTTCGTGCTCCCGGGAAGCTCGTTGTCGATAAAATGAAGAAGAAGAAAAAATGAATCTCCGCTCCATCATCGTCACGCGTCTGGCAATTATCTATTTTGCCATGTTGCTGATGGCTTTCCTGGTCATCGGCAAGATTGTCGCTGTCCAGAACATCAAAACAGACCGGTGGGAGCAAATAGCGGACAACCTTACCAACAATACGGTATCGCTTGAACCCACCAGGGGAAATATTTGTGCCGACGACGGCAATGTACTGGCCACATCCGTTCCGGGTTATTATGTCAGGATTGACCTGGCAGCCCCGGGTGTAAAAAAGGTATATGCGGCACAGCGTGATTCCCTGGCCCTGATGCTCTCTTCATTTTTCAGGAATCTACCCGCCAGGGAGTACAGGCGAAGGCTGGATCTTGCCTATAAACAAAAGGAGAGGGGTTTTATGCTTACCCCCCGGAAGATCGACTACAACGAACTTCAGGTCGTTAAAAAATTCCCGATTCTGCGCAGGGGAGCCTTCGGAGGCGGCAGGATTATCGAGCAGGAGAACAAGCGGGTACTGCCATTGGGCAAGCTGGCGGCCAGAACCATTGGCACATTAAATAAAGGTACCGCGGGCAAATCGGGAGGGAGTGCCGGGAATACAGGAATTGAGGAAGCCTTTGAGTCATACCTGAAAGGAGAGACAGGAGTCGGGTACCGCCAGAATCTCTCAGGCAGGTGGGTAAGCCGCATTGAAATCGAACCTCAGGACGGGATGGACATCCATACCACCCTCAACGTCAGGTACCAGGATATTGCTGAAAGTGCGCTGGAAAGACAGTTGAGAGCCAGCAATGCAGATTGGGGAACGGTGGTGCTGATGAAAGTGAAAACCGGAGAGATCAAAGCCATCGCCAACCTGGGACGGGTTGCTCCCGGAACTTACGATGAGGTATACAACTATGCCCTCGGGCATGCCGGATGCTATGAACCCGGTTCAACTTTCAAACTGGTTTCACTGATGGTGGCCATCGATCAGGGAATGGTCGACACCAGCCAGGTTTTTGACACCGGCAACGGGGCATGGAAATACCACGACCGCACCATTTATGACAGCGACTTTGGGCGTGGCACCCATGGTCCCATGACCGTGAAGCAGATCTTTGAAAAATCGTCAAATGTGGGGGTTGCCAAGATCATCACCTCATGCTATGAAAAGGACCCGAAAAAATTCGTCGACCAGATCCACGAAATGGGAATTACCAAACCTCTGGGCCTGGAATTGCTGGGAGAAGGTGTCCCGTTTTTCAAGTATCCCGGTGACAAAGACTGGTGGGGCACTTCCCTGGCATGGATATCCTATGGGTACGAAAGCAAAATGACCCCTTTGCAAATGCTGACGTTTTACAATGCCGTGGCCAATGACGGGAAAATGGTGAAGCCTTACCTGATCAGGGAAATTGTGAATAAAGGGGAAGTGGTGGAACGAAATGGAACTGAAACCCTGAACCATTCCATTTCTTCACGATCGACCATTAAAAAAGCACAAAGCATGCTGGAAGGCGTTTGTGATTACGGTACCGGGAAGTCGATCCAAAGTGAGATTGTCAGGATTGCAGGGAAAACCGGCACTGCCCAAATCTCGTCGGGACAGGGAGGATATGGCAAAGGACTTTACCTGGCCTCTTTCGTGGGTTATTTCCCGGCTGAGAACCCGGTATTTTCCATGATCGTTACGGTGAACAAGCCACAGGGCGCATATTACGGAGGTGCAGTGGCGGGCCCGGTATTCCGGGAAATCGCAGAAAAAGTGTATGCCATTCATCAGAAGTTCAGCAAAGAAGTGGAAGAGGAAACGGAAACACCGGGATTCCCCGAAGTCAAAAACGGGTATACCCGCGAACTGATCAGGGTGATGAATTCACTGGATCTGGACTACGAAGGCCGTAAACCCAAGACTATGCTTGCAAAAACCGAAAAAGGAGAAGAAGGGATCCTGTTCCGGGAAAATCCCGTCGAGGAAGACAAAGTTCCCGATGTGCGGGGTATGGGGGCACGCGATGCAGTTTACCTGCTCGAAAAATCGGGACTTCAGGTCAGGATGAGTGGCATTGGCAAAGTAAAACGCCAGTCGTTACAGCCCGGCTATAAATTCAGAAGAGGACAAACCATCACATTAACAATGGGATAAATGAAGATTCGTTGGAACGAAATATGTCCGTCGCAGGGAGTTGATCAAATCGTGGGAGATCCTGACACACTGGTGACCGGTATCGCCTTTGATTCGGGAAAAGTAGAACCCGGATTCATTTTTGTGGCCCAAACCGGAAGTCACACCGACGGACATGCCTATATCCCTGTGGCCATCGGGAAAGGGGCAGCTGTCGTTGTCTGTGAAAAATTGCCCGCGCAATGCGAAGGCAATATACTCTATGTGAAAGTTTCCCGCGCAAATGAGACGCTCGGACAGCTTGCGGCTGCCTGGTACAATTATCCTTCACGCAAGGTCAGTGTAGTCGGAGTCACAGGCACAAACGGAAAAACAAGCATCGCCACTTTATTGTACCATCTTTTCACCCGGCTGGGATATAAGTCGGGGCTGATCTCCACGATCTCCACCATTGACGGATTTCTGACAGAAACAGCCACGCACACCACGCCCGATGCCCTGAGAACCCAGTATCTGCTGTCGAGAATGGCAGAGGCAGGGTGCAGCTACTGCTTCATGGAAGTAAGCTCTCATGCCGTGGTACAGTGCCGCATCGCCGGAATTGAATTTGCGGGGGGCATTTTCACCAACCTGACGCACGACCATCTCGATTACCACAAGAGTTTTGAGGAATACCTGAAGGCCAAGAAGGGATTTTTTGATCAGATGGGAGCCTCTGCATTTGCACTTACCAACCTTGACGACAAAAACGGACCGGTGATGGTCCAGAATTGCAAAGCCCGGGTCTCTACCTTTTCAACACGGGCAATGGCAGACTTTCACTGCAAGGTGATGGAGAATCATTTTGAAGGGATGTTGCTGAATATTGACGGCAGGGAGGTCTGGACCCATTTTGTCGGCAGGTTTAATGCCTCCAACCTGCTTGCCGTCTACGCCGCATCAATTCTGTTAAAACAGGAAAAGGAGGAGGTCATGGAGGTTGTCAGCAGTTTGACTCCCGTGCAGGGACGATTTGATACGATCAGGAGCAATGACGGAATTATGGCCATTGTGGATTATGCCCACACCCCCGATGCGCTGAAGAACGTACTGGCTGCCATCGCTGAAATCCGGACAGGCAGTCAGAAGGTAATCACCGTGGTAGGGGCAGGAGGTGACCGCGACCGGACCAAACGCCCTGAGATGGCCCGGGAAGCTGTCACGGCAAGTGATACGGTGATCCTTACCTCAGACAATCCCAGAACAGAAGATCCCGATGCCATCATTCGCGAGATGGAGGCGGGAGTGGACGACCAGTACCGCCACAGTGTAATTTCCATTACCAACCGCAGGGAAGCCATCAAAACCGCCTGCCGCCTGGCAAAAACCGGTGACATCATTCTGGTGGCCGGCAAAGGACATGAAAACTACCAGGAGGTCAATGGAATAAAGCACCATTTCGACGACAAGGAAATTCTCAGGGAAATATTCGGAATTGCATAAAAAGAAGGGACCATGTTATACTATCTCTACGAACTCTTGAAAGATTATCAGATCCCCGGCATCGGGATGTTCCAGTATATCTCATTCCGCACAGCCGGATCGATCATTCTTTCGCTTGTCATCACCATTGTTTACGGGAAAAAACTGATTCACTATCTCCGCCTCAAACAAATCGGGGAAGAGGTCAGGGACCTGGGCCTTGAAGGCCAGATGCAAAAAAAGGGAACCCCGACCATGGGCGGCATCATCATTCTTGCCGGAATCATCATCCCCACGCTGCTCTTTGCTGAAATCGGAAACGTGTATATCCTCCTGATGCTGGTGACCACTGTCTGGCTGGGCATGATCGGTTTTGCCGACGATTACATCAAGGTTTTCCGGAAAAACAAACAGGGGTTGGCCGGAAGGTTTAAGATTCTGGGACAGATCTCCCTCGGGTTGATGGTAGTGACCACCCTGTTGCTGAGTTCCGAGGTAGTGGTCAGGGAACCGGTCACATCCAAATCAGGTGAGGAATTGAAAGAGCTGGTGGTCGATCCTGAATCGGGTGAGCAACGGGTGCAGGTTGCCACCCATGAGGTAAAGTCGACCAAAACCACCATTCCTTTTGTCAAGAAGAACGAATTTGACTATGCCTGGTTGGTCGGTTTTGCAGGAAGGGATGCATCATGGCTAAGGTGGCTGGTTTACGCAGTGGCCATCATACTGATCATTGTAGCCGTGTCGAATGCCACGAACCTGACCGACGGACTGGATGGATTGGCTACAGGGACTTCTGCCATCAGCGGAGCCACATTGGGAATTCTGGCTTATGTAAGCGGCAACGTCATATACGCCAATTACCTGAATATCATGTACATCCCCAACCTTGGGGAACTTACCGTCTTCATTGGTGCCTTCATTGGCGCTACAGTAGGTTTTCTATGGTACAACTCCTATCCGGCCCAGATTTTCATGGGCGATACCGGGAGTCTTGCACTGGGAGGAATCCTGGCCGTATTTTCGGTCATCATCAGAAAAGAGATTCTCATTCCTCTCTTATGTGGAATATTCCTGGTTGAAAACCTGAGCGTGGTGATTCAGGTAGCCTGGTTCAAATACACCAAAAGAAAATACGGTGAAGGCAGGAGAATCTTTTTGATGAGTCCTATCCACCACCATTATCAGAAAAAGGGGATTCCCGAGGCGAAGATTGTGACCCGTTTCTGGATCATCGGAATTATCCTGGCTATTGTGACCATTGTAACCCTGAAAGTAAGATGAAAAAACGTGCAGTGATTCTGGGTGCGGGCGAAAGCGGGACCGGGTCAGCCATACTGGCTCTCCGGAAAGGGTTCGACGTTTTTGTATCCGATTCAGGCACGGTCAGGGAGAAGTACCGGGAGCTCCTCAACCGGCATCAGGTTACCTGGGAGGAAGGCCGGCATTCCATGGAATTAATTCTGAATGCCGACCTGGTAATTAAAAGTCCGGGAATCCCGGAAAAAGCTCCGGTAATGGCCGGAATACGGGAAAAAGGGATCCCCGTGATTTCGGAGATTGAATTTGCTGCAAGGTATACCCATGCGAAAAAAATATGCATTACCGGCAGCAACGGAAAAACCACCACTACCCTGCTGATCTACCACATGATGAAAAAGGCAGGGCTCCATGCAGCGCTTGCCGGAAATGTGGGAACCAGCATGGCGTTACAGGTGGCCGAGCACAACTATGACTATTATGTCATCGAGCTCAGCAGCTTTCAGCTTGACGACATGTACGAATTCAGGGCAGAAGTGGCCATTCTGATGAACATCACACCCGACCACCTCGACCGTTACCAGTACCGGATGCAGAACTACGTGGATTCCAAATTCCGGATAACCCAAAATCAGACCAGGGAGGACTTTTTCATCTATTTCGCCGATGATCCGGTAATCACTGAAGAGATGAGACGCAGAAAACCGGCAGCCCGGTGCATCCCTTTTACCCTTTCCTCCATCAACGGTGAAGGCGCAGGGGTTCATGCAAATCAGTTAATCATTAATATTCATAAAAACCAATTCAGCATGTCAATTCTGGATTTAGCATTACAAGGAAAACACAATGTCTGCAATTCAATGGCAGCAGCAATTTCAGGAATGGTTCTGGAGATCCGCAACGACCGGATCAGGGAAAGCCTTACCGATTTCCAGGGGGTGGAGCACCGGCTTGAACGATTTCTGAAAGTGCATGGCATCGAATTTATCAACGATTCGAAAGCCACCAATGTCAACTCCACCTGGTATGCGCTGGAAAGCATGAATCACCAGGTTGTGTGGATTGCCGGCGGGATCGACAAGGGAAATGACTACAGCATGCTGTACGACCTGGTGAAGGAGAAAGTCAAGGCAATAGTCTGCCTGGGTGTCGACAATTCGAAAATACACAAGGCATTCGACGGGATGGTAAAAAACATCATCGACACCACCAGCATGGCCGAAGCGGTGAAATCGGCCTACTACCTTGCCCGGAATGGCGACATAGTCCTCCTGTCGCCAGCCTGTGCAAGTTTTGACCTGTTTGAGAATTATGAAGACAGGGGTCACCAGTTTAAACAGGAGGTCAGAAATCTATAGAAAAGGGGATAATGGCATTACATGCAAAAAATATCATCAGGGGAGATAAAATCATCTGGGCAGTTTTACTGCTCCTCTCCTTGTTGTCGCTGCTGATTGTGTACAGCGCAACCGGAGCCCTCGCCTTCCGGCAGGCAGGTGGCAATACGATCTACTTCCTGGTCCGCCAGATGGTGTTCCTTGGTCTCGGATTCGGGATTATCGTACTGATGATTAAAATTGTACCTGTAAAACTTTATTCCATTCTTTCAAAGGCAGCCGTAATTGTAAGCGTATTGCTGCTGGGGCTGGCACTGGGACTCAAAATAGCCGGCATGGCCGGTGATTCAACGGGGAGAACACTGAGTCTCGGTTTTCTTTCCTTTCAGCCTGCAGAATTTGCCAAGCTTGCCCTGATCATGTACACTGCAAAAATTCTAGGTGCTGAACAGGATTCGGAAGAAGGACTGAAGAAAGCTTTCTGGAGGATTATTGTGGTGTCGGGAGTTATTTGCGGAATGATTTCCCTGTCGAATTTTTCGACAGCTGCACTCCTTTTTGGTGTGATTCTAAGCATGATGTTTGTCGGCAGAATCCCTTTCCGTTACCTCGCCATAGTGGTCGCTGCCGGGGTGGTCATGGTGGTGGCCATCTATTTTCTGGCTGACCGGCTGGATCATCTTCCTTCCCGTTTTTCGACAGTACAGGGGCGTATTGACCGGTTCATCCACGGAGATCCTGCGGCCGGAACCGGAATTACCCAGGCTGATTATGCCAAACTGGCCATTTATGAAGGCGGATTTTTCGGCAAGCTGCCCGGGAATTCTGATGTAGCCAATTACATGGCTGCAGCATACAACGATTTTATCTACGCGATCATCATCGAAGAATATGGATTAGTGGGAGGTGTCTTCCTCATTCTACTCTATATGATCCTCTTTTTCAGGGGGATCATGATTGTCAAACGAACCAACCGCACATTCCCCGCCTTTCTGGTGACCGGGCTTGTGTTGATGCTGGTTTACCAGGCCATGGTGAACATGGGAGTATCGTCGGGAGTATTGCCGGTTACAGGACAACCGCTACCCTGGGTCAGCATGGGGGGGACTTCCCTGTTATTCACCGCGCTGGCATTCGGATGCATCTTAAGTGTAAGTTACCAGAATCATATTGAACACAAACCGGTTACCGAACCTGCCGTACAGGTTGTGGTTCCCGATGAAGACCAGGAGATGAAATGAAAGAATCCTTAAAAATAATCATCAGCGGAGGCGGAACAGGGGGTCATATATTCCCTGCGTTGGCCATTGCCGGTGAACTGAGAAAGAGATTCCCCGATTCGGAAATCCTGTTTGTAGGGGCAGAGGGAAGAATGGAGATGGAAAAGGTGCCTGCCGCCGGATACCGTATTATTGGCCTTCCGGTGATTGGATTTCCGCGTAAGCCGGGATTACAGACGGTGACATTCTTTTACCGGTTGGCGAAGAGCATGGCCATGGCCCGGAAGATCGTCCGGGATTTCCGCCCTGACCTGGCTATCGGCGTAGGCGGATATGCCAGCGGCCCCGTACTGAGAGCTGCCCTTTCAGCAAAAATCCCCGCCCTGATCCAGGAACAAAATTCATTCGCGGGCAAAACCAACAAATTGCTGGGGAAAAAAGTGGGCTGCATCTGTGTGGCCTACGAAGGAATGGACCGCTTTTTCCCGAAAGTGAAAATCGTGATGACCGGAAATCCGGTGAGGGAGAAGCTTCTTACTCCCGGGTGCAGCAAGGAGGAGGCACTTGCATACTTCGGTCTGGACGGCCGGCAGAAAGTGATCCTGATCACCGGGGGAAGTCTGGGAGCCAGGGCCATCAACAACAGCGTACTGCAAAATATGGGTGTTATCAGGGAAGCCGGTTTCCCGGTGATCTGGCAGACAGGCTCTATCTACTATCAGGAAATGATTGAAAAAACAATGGACAACCGGCCATCCAACCTGCACATTTTCAAATTTCTCGACCGCATGGAGATGGCCTACCAGGCCACCGATGTGGTCATTTCCAGAGCAGGTGCAGGAACCATCAGTGAACTCTGTCTGGTGGGCAAACCTGTGATATTGGTTCCTTCACCCAATGTGGCTGAAGATCACCAGACCCGGAATGCCCTGTCGCTGGTAAAAAAAGGAGCTGCCCTTATGATCAGGGATGGGGAGATCGGGGAAAAACTCTTTCCTGAAGTATTGTCCCTTCTGAATGAGCCACAGCGAATGGAAACACTTGCCGGGAACATCAGGAAACTTGCACTTCCGGAGGCCACTTCAAGAATTGTGGATGAAGCATGCAAACTAATCGGATTATGACCGGAATTGACGACATCAGACAAGTCTACTTCCTGGGTATCGGAGGAATCGGCATGAGTGCCCTGGCCCGCTGGTTCAGGCACAACGGACTTGTCGTGGCCGGATATGACCGGACCCCTTCCCTGTTGACCGAAGCGCTTCAACACGAAGGGATAGGGGTTCATTATGACGACCTGGGGTCCGGCGTGCAGTCACTTGCCGGCGATCGGCAAACCACCCTGGTGGTGGTCACCCCTGCCATTCCCGGAGACTTCGGTGAATGGAAATGGTTTTCCGAAAATGGCTATTCCATTCTGAAACGGGCTGAAGTGCTGGGCATGATCTGTAACCGGGAAAAATGCCTTGCCGTGGCCGGAACACATGGAAAAACAACAGTGTCCACCATGGCTGCCACCATCCTGAAATTTTCAGAAACAGGATGCGGGGCATTTCTGGGGGGTATCTCCAAAAACTTCGACAGCAACCTCATCCTTCCCGGAGTCGGCGACCAATGGCTTGTCACAGAAGCCGACGAATACGACCGCTCATTCCTCCGGCTGACTCCCGACGTGGCAGTAATCACCTTTATGGATGCCGACCATCTCGACATTTACGACAGTTACGACAACCTGAAAACCTCGTTTCTCCAGTTTGCCGGCCAGATCAGAAGTGGCGGAGCCCTGGTGGTCCGCAGGGAACTCTCTTCCTTGTTTCCTCTTTTACCCGGCAGGGAAATATTCACCTATTCCCTCACCGGAGAGGCTGACTTCTGCACCACTGAACTCACGATGGATCCCCTGACCCACCATTATACCTTTAAAATCAAAACACCTGCCGGTTTTACTCCGTTCATCACGATGGGGTATCCCGGGAAGCTGAATGTGGAAAATGCAGTGGCAGCAGGGGCCTCCGCCTTTCTGGCAGGGGCTTCGCTGGAAGAAATTAAAAAAGGACTCGAAAAATATACCGGCGTCAAAAGAAGATTTGACATCCTGTACAGGGATCACAAAACCCTCTTTATCGATGATTACGCGCACCACCCCGAAGAGTTGAAGGCCTTTATCTCGTCGGTCAGGTTGCTCTATCCCGGGAAAAGAATCACCGGGATTTTCCAGCCTCATCTCTATTCCCGGACACGGGATTTTGCGGAAGAATTTGCCCGCAGCCTTGACCTCCTCGACAGGGCGATACTTTTGCCGGTTTACCCGGCAAGGGAACTGCCAATTCCGAACGTGGATTCCGGGTTGATTCTCGGAAAGATGACAATCGCCTCCGTACATCTGGCCGAAAAGCGCGAAATAACCGCATTGATCCGGGAATTCAACCCGGAAATCCTGCTGACTATGGGGGCCGGAGACATTGAATTGCTGACCACAGAAATAATTGCCTGTCTGAAAGATGAAACGGATTCTTAAAAAAATAGCGATTGTGTCGGGCTGGTTGCTTTTTATTGCTTTTCTGGCTGCCACACTCTCCTTTTCGTCCCGCGAAACTGAAGGGATTGAATGCCGTGATATTGAGGTCAGGTATGCCGGGAACCAGACCATCCGGCTTGGAAAAAATGAACTGGCAAGAATGGTCAGGTCAGCCGATCCCCACATTATCGGGAAAAAACTGACAGACATCAATACCGGGGCTATCGAGACAAAAGTTGCCAGACACAAAGCCATTCTGAAAGCCGACCTGTATAAGAATATTGTCAGGGATTCCACCGGATACAAGGGAGTTGTAACCCTGAAGGTAAAACACAGGGTGCCCGTTGTGCGCGTGATTTCTTCACAGGGCAATTATTACATCGACAAAGAGGGAAACAGGATTCCCGTATCGGTGAGTTATGCTGCAGATGTGCCCGTGGCAACGGGGAACATCACCGCGGGGATGGCAGAAAAGGAGTTACTCCCACTGGTGGAATTTATCCAGGACAACCGTTTCTGGAAAGCCCAGATCAAGCAAATCCATTTCAATGACAGGGGCGATATATTGATGACCACATTGGTCGGGGGTCAGGTTATTGAATTTGGAAGTACGGAAAACATGGAAGAGAAATTCAGGAATCTCAGGGCCTTTTACGATCAGGTAATGACCCCCCATAACTGGAACAAGTACAACCGGATCATTTTGAAGTTTAACAATCAGGTAATTGCGAAAAAAAACAGGTGATATGACATCAAAACAGGAATTTGCAGTGGTTGTGGACATCGGCACGACCAAAATCACAGCCCTGGCAGGTGAAAAGGACGAAAGCGGCAAAATTGTAATACTTGGACAGGCGAAGGTACCTTCCCGGGGGATCAAAAGAGGGGTGGTAATCAACCCGGAGGAATTTGCCGGGGCGTTGCGGACACTGGTCACACAACTGGAAGAACAGGTTGGAGTCAGAATCAGAACCGTTGATGTCTCAATAGCAGGACAAGGCATAAAAACCCTGGCCTATGAAGGGGTCCGTTATATTGAGTCAGGCCTTGTGAGTCAGCATGATGTCGATTATCTTGAAAACGAGGCGCGGAACATGCCTCTGGATTCTGGCCACAAAATTTATCATTTATTTCCAAAAAATTACGAAATCGGGGATGATCCGTCGGTTACGGTACCTGTAGGCCACGAAGGCCGGAAAATGACCGCCAGGTATACGCTGGTGACTGCTCCTTCGTCGTATCAGGAGAGTGTGGGAAAAGGGCTGAGCCGGGCCGGTCTGGAGTTGGGAGATTGTGTATTATCCCCTCTGGCCCTTTCAGACGCAGTAATCAGTGAAGAGGAAAAAGATCTGGGAGTAATTGTGGTGGACATCGGTGGAGGGACAACAAAAATGACCGCGTTCTCTGATGGCAGGCTGGTACACATGGCAGTGATCCCCTTTGCCGGGGAAGTGATCACCCACGACATCAGGGAGGGATGTTCCATATTGCAGAAATGGGCGGAGCAACTGAAGATTCAGTATGGACAAGCAATGGGCGATTTTGCGGAAGAGGAAAAAGTAGTGACAATTCCAGGCCACAACGGATGGGAACCCAAGGAAATCTCATTCAGAACCCTTGCCTATATCATTCAGGCACGATTGGAAGAGATCATCGACAGTATTTATTACCAGGTGGAGGTTTCAGGATTTCAGAACCAGTCGCCCCAGGGAATTGTGTTTACGGGGGGAACCTCCAAAATGGTGAACCTGCTTCAGCTGGTGAAATTCAGAACCGGCATGGATGCCCGTTTGGGTTTTTCCCAGGTAAAGCTTGCCAGCACACCCGATCTGGATAAGCCCGGATTCCTGACAGCCCTGGGAGTACTGCAGGGTTCATTACGGAACAGGGAACCCGGCAGACTGTCAGGAACCGTGAAAGGTAAACCTCCCGTGGAAAAACCAATAACCAGGAACTCAGGAAAACGTTTTTTAAGTAATTTAGGGAAAAAAGTATCTGAACAGATCAGCCTCATTTTTGAAGAGGATGAATCCAATTAAAAACCGGTAAAATAATTCCCATGTCAGAAGAATTCGTAAAGTTTCAGTTTTCCAGCTCTACCTCATCCATCATAAAGGTAGCCGGAATTGGCGGTGGAGGCTGCAATGCCGTGAACCACATGTATGAATCAGGGATTAAAGGGGTTGACTACATCGTGTGCAATACCGATGCCCAGGCATTGGCCCACAGCCCCGTACCCGTTAAAATACAATTGGGCACAACCCTTACCGAAGGCCGGGGAGCCGGGAACAGACCAGAAATGGGCGAAGAAGCTGCACGTGAAAATTATGATGAAATCAGGGAAGTGTTGCAGCAAAACACAAAAATGCTGTTCATTACCGCCGGGATGGGAGGCGGTACCGGTACCGGAGGAGCTCCCGTAATTGCCAAACTTGCCAGTGAATTGGGAATCCTGACCATCGCCGTCATCACAATCCCCTCTCCTGCCGAAGGTAAGAAAAGATACAACCAGGCGCTGGAGGGAATTATGAAACTCAGCGAATATACCGACAGCATGCTGATCGTAAGCAATCAGCGGCTCCACTCCATTTATGGAGACCTCCCGGCCCGGCAGGCTTTCAAACTTGCCGACGACATCGTAAAGACCGCGGTGAAGGGAGTGGCTGAAATCATTACCCTGCACGGAAATATCAATATTGACTTTGCAGATGTTTACACCGTGATGCACAACAGCAAGGTTTTCATCATGGGAACCGGATTCGCCTCCGGGCCCGACAGGGCGATGAATGCAGTAAAAATGGCGCTGCTATCCCCGCTCCTCGACAACAACGACATCAAAGGCACAAAGAATATTCTCCTGAATATCATTTCAGGGACGGAAGAGATAACCATCGGCGAAATTGGGGAAATCATCGAATTCCTGCAGAAGGAAGCCGGGCAGGAGGCTGACATCATCTGGGGGAACGGCTATGACGATGCCATCGGTGAAAACATCTGCGTGACCATTCTCTGCACCGGTTTTAAAAATGCGCCGACCATCCGTCAGCACGCCGAAAAGTCACAGGAACACTTTAAACTTTACGAAGATCAACACAGGGAAGAAGAACCACCAGTCGCAGAGAAAGAAGAAGAA
>CAYYJE010000037.1:24663-26927 GCA_964472165.1 uncultured Prolixibacteraceae bacterium
TTACGAAGATCAACACAGGGAAGAAGAACCACCAGTCGCAGAGAAAGAAGAAGAAGAAGAACCCCGTCAGAATGTGTTTGAACTAGAGATTGAAACACCCTATCAGGTTGAAGAACCTCCCCTTTTCATGGAAAGGGAGCAACCTGAAGAAAAAACAGCCCCCCGGCGGACACCACCACCCAGGAAGAACAAATCCACCAAAACATCCGAAAATGGGGGAGATAGCCTGGATAACTGGTTCTACAGAAAATTCGGAAGGTTGTTCGAAGAAGACGATCAATCGGTTTAACCCATCATAATTTCAATTTTTCATTAAAGTACAAACTATGTCAGAAGAATTTGTCAATTTCAGATTTGATAAAAAACCAGGTTCCATCATTAAAGTGATCGGAGTCGGAGGAGGAGGAGGCAATGCCGTGAACCACATGTATGAGATGGGGATTCATGATGTGGACTTCATCATCTGCAATACCGACTCCCAGGCTCTGACAGCCAGTCCCATTCCGGTGAAGGTTCAGTTAGGATCGTCGCTCACCGAAGGGCGTGGTGCCGGCAATAAACCCGAAACCGGCAAACAGGCCGCCATTGAAAACCTCGATGATGTAAAAATCTCACTCCACGACAATACCAAAATGGTGTTTATTACCGCAGGGATGGGAGGAGGAACAGGAACCGGCGGAGCGCCGGTAATTGCTGAATTGTGCAGGGACCTGGGATTCCTTACCGTGGGAATTGTTACCATTCCATTCAGAAATGAAGGGAAACGGCGTATCAAACAAGCCATTGACGGTATCAGGGAGATGGAACAGTATGTGGATTCACTTTTGATCATCAACAACGAGCGGATCAGAGAGATGTACGGGGATTTTCCGATTTCCCAGGCTTTTGCCAGGGCAGATGATGTACTGGCCATTGCAGCGAAGGGGATAGCTGAAATCATCACGGTACACGGATACATCAATGTGGACTTTGCCGATGTAGAAACCGTCATGCGGCAAAGCGGAGTTGCCATCATGGGCACGGGCCTGGCCGAAGGAGAAGGACGTGCTGTGGCAGCGATAGAAAAGGCACTTGCATCCCCGCTGCTGAATAACAACAACATCAACGGCGCAAGAAATATCCTGCTCAACGTAACTTCTGGAAATGTGGAAGTTACCATGGATGAAATCGGTGAGATTACCGACTATATCCAAACCAAGGCCGGTTATGAAGCCGATCTGATCTGGGGCAACGGCTATGACGAAAATCTGGAGGACCAGATTTCCGTCACCATAATCGCAACCGGATTCAGCACATCCAGCATTCCGGAACTCCTGGCCAACCAAAAACCGGAAAAGGTGGAACACCGCCTGAACGACACCGCACCTGCCAGCCGGTCCCGCTTTGCCACACCCTCCCCGGTAAAGGAAAATCCAGCACAGGCTCCAGGTAAACAAACCAGCTTCCAGTTCGACATCAACTCACACCACCCGCACAAGTCGGAATACGACATTCTTTATCCTGAAACTGCCAAAGAAAAACTGACAGTCAAACAGGATCCCCGGCAGAAAATCGACTATTCAGGAATGACCGATGACGATGTGGACAACCTCGAAAATGTGCCTGCCTATATCCGGAAACAGAAACAGTCGGGCTATTCTTCTGGACTTAACCGCCATGAATATTCTGAGCTCTCGGTGAAACCGGGAACCGATAAAAAAGTTGTAATCAGCGGCAACAACCTCTATATCCATAAAAATGTAGATTAAACTTTAGCGTATGTCACTTTTCGAACAAGTCAGCCAGGGTATCATCGAAGCCATGAAAGCCCGCGAAAAAGAGCGCCTGGAGGCGCTGCGCAATCTGAAGAAAGTCATGCTGGAAGCCCGTTCATCCAAGGGAGCCGGGTCTGAACTTACAGATGAGGAGTCGTTGAAGCTGATCAGAAAACTGGTTAAGCAGGGAAGGGATTCCGCCGAAATCTATGCCGGGCAGAACAGGGATGACCTGGCAGATGTGGAGCTTTCGCAGGTAAAAATCCTGGAAGCTTTTCTTCCCGTTTCACTTACAGATGCTGAACTCACAGCCGAAGTGAGCAGGATAATCGCGGAAACAGGAGCCACCTCCCTGAAGGAGATGGGGAAGGTAATCGGTATTGCATCCAAGGTACTTGCCGGAAAGGCGGAAGGCAAGGAGATCGCCGACAAAGTGAAATCCCTGCTCGCATAAAAATCGAGTAGGAGGAAAATAAAGTAAAATTCCTCCTACTTTATTTTCCGTCCTCT